>JACDQO010000442.1 GCA_015657605.1 Limnohabitans sp.
CTGGCGCTGGCATTGCGTGCGGCCGCCCATCAAGGCTGAGCGAGGGCGTGTGCAACCACTTCAGCGTGGCGGTCGCCGGCCGGACGACTGGTTTTTGCTCAACCCCCGAGGCTTGCATTGGAGTGAGGTGCAAGCGGCCGACATCGTGATGTGCAACGCAGCTGGCGAGCAGCTGGCGGGCCGGCACCCGGTGGAGCCCACGGCCATGTTCATCCATGCGGCGGTGCACCGCATTGCACGCAAGACGGTCGTGCTGCACACCCACATGCCGCACGCTACGGCGCTCACCTTGACGGCGGCGCGTGCCTTGGACACCACCCTGTCGCAGACCGCCATGCGCTTTCATGGCCGCTTGGCGGTGGATGCGCACTACAACGGCCTGGCCCTGGACATGACTGAGGGCGAGCGCATCGCCCATGCCATGCAGGGGGCGGATGTGGTGTTCCTGGCCAACCACGGCGTCATCGTCTGCGGTGAACGCGTGGACTATGCCTATGACGACCTGTATTACCTAGAGCGTGCTTGCCAGGCGCAGGTGCTGGCGGCTTCGACCGGTGTAGCGTTGAAACCTGTGGGCGCCGCACTGGCTGCGCGTGTGGCGGAGCAGATCAATGGGGAGCGGCTTCAGTCGGAGCTTTTCTTTGCCAGCTTGCGAAGGATGTTGGGTTAATTTGAGCTGCTAAACGCAGATTGCAGATTAAAGGCATGTTGGACCAAGTACCTTATTTGCAAAGACTATCGCCCGATAATCCGATTACGAAAAAGGTTTGTGGAGTTGAATAGATCGACTACAAAATAAATGGAAAAAAACTTACATGAGCGGAAAAATGCTTATGATTTGCAAGTGAAAAACAAACAATGGCTTATTTCTTGGATTGGTAACGCTGACCACGCCGCATCTGAGCAACCCGACTCAAGCAGACGACATGATTGACACAATGTGCCAACTGCAGGGTGTGAGTACGTCGGACAGCGCAGTGGAGTTAGTTAATTGATGGCGTGAGATTGAAAACCCCCATGCGTTACCTCACCAAATCGCGCTTTAAATTGGCCTGACAGCCCAAGCTCAACGGCCAATCGCCGCGTTATGCATATAAAACACCCGCCTGAATCGGTGGTGTCAAAAGCAGCAAAGCCAGGGACAGAAACATGATGCATCTCATTGAGTTGTAGGACTTGATGATCATTGGGTGCTGGCTCACCGGATGAGCCTGTTGAAATTTACGATTTCCTCTTTGGAGCTCACCATGAACAAAGTCTCTTCTGATCAAGAACTCGACCTGATTGTCTGGTCCCTCATTCAGGGCAGTTCAAATGCACTGGACTTTCTGGACTATTTGCGGCACACACTCAACAGGCCCGGCCAACAAGAGGAGGCATTTCAGGCTGCCTCCAAATTTTGGGCGAACAAGAATGAGCCCAGGCAATTTGACAAGGCGGTGGCCGCTTTGGAGCAAATGGCGGAGGAGGGCAACGAGATGGCGATGTTCCACCTTGGACGTTGGTATCGCCTCGGCTATGGGGTGAATTGAAGGCGGCACACAAACTGGGCTTGGCTTATCTCTGGGCCGAGGGTGTGGAGGAGGACATACCGGCCGCTGCCAAATGGCTCAAGACGGCCGCCAGCGCAGGGCACGCCGACTCACAAGCTTATCTGGGGATGCTGTTTTCCTACGGTCACGGTGTTGAAGAAAATGCTGAGATTGCGCTGTATTGGCTACAGCTATCGGCGAAACAGGAGAGTGCCATCGGCCTGAGGGAGTTGGCAAGACTCTACGAAGCCGGTGAGGGCGTTGATGCCGACATGGCGGAGGCCACCAAGTTGATGGCCAAGGCAGCGTCCCTTGGGGATGAGAAGGCAAAGGCTTGGATTGATAAGAAGTATCCAAACAAACCTGATTGGCTCAAGGGACTTGGCAACCTTTCAGATAAAAAATTCTCAGACGATGAATAAAGGCTGAGTTTTTTCTGTGCCTGTTAAATACTTGTATCTGGACTTTGATGGTGTCTTGCACCCCAATTCTTTTGAAAAAGGAAAAGCGTTTTGCTTAATGCCTTTGTTGGAGCTTGCTTTGAACGGATCGGATGTCCGGATTGTGGTTTCATCAAGTTGGCGACATCATGAAACTCAGGCCTATATCCAAAGCCTTTTTCCTGCATCGATACGATCCTTATTGTCTGGCTTTACTGGTGAGCTTTGGCAGGTCGTTGGGGACGTTGGAATGAAATCTCTAACCATGCGGCTCTACATGGTGTCACTGAATGGAGAGCCCTAGATGATGCAGTTAGCGAATTCCCGCCAGATTGTCCCAATCTGATTTCCTGTGAAGGACATATCGGATTACAGGAATTTCAGGTCAACTTGCTTAGGAAATGGATTAAGGGATCTTCGATCAACAACGGAAATTGATACTGATTTTTTCCATCAAGCCAGGTGAGTAGCGCCTGCAGATTGACTCGTGACAAAAACATCTGCGTGAAAGTTTTCTGACTGAAGCCCTAAAGCATTCAGGCAAACCTTTTTCACAGCCGCAACCATGTTGGGACTGCCGCAGCAATAGACCTCTTGTACGGCTGAATCTGAATCCATGGCGAGTATGGCGCCATCTACTCGACCATGAAATGCACCCAGGCTTAGCGCATCACTTTCAGTTTCAACAACCGCTTGAAATTTGAAGTGAGGCAAGCTTTTTTGCCATTTTGCAATGTGGTCAAGCAAGTAGAGTCCTGCTGTATCTTTGGAGCCCCAAAGGAGGGTGATCTGTCGCTGTGACTTTTGTTTGGCCAGGTCATCCAGCAAGGACTTAACGGGCGCAAAACCAGTTCCACCACAGACACAAAGCAAGTGGCTTTGATCGTCCTGAGAAAGTTGCACTTGCCCGTAAGCCAACTCCACATACAGGACATCTCCCGGAATCAATTGGCGTGCAATTTGGCTGAAAAGACCCCCTTCAACATGCCTGACGTGCAGTTGAATTGAATCACTTTCGTGCGGCGGGTTGGCCATGGAGTAACTGCGAAGTTGCCCATCTGGCAAGACGATGTTCAGGTACTGACCCGCACGAAACTTGATCCGCTGACCAGCAGGAAGTCTCAAGTGCAATAAGTTCACATCGGGGGCCGCAGCCACATTCCTGTAAACCTTGACCTGAACCTTTTTGGCCTCTGCTGGGGTCGATTGGTGCCATTGCGGCGGTTTGATCACCAAGTCGGTTTGTGGACGACATTGGCACAGGAGTTCTTGCCCCGTCAATTGGGCTTCAGGCCAAATGAGCAACCGCTGGAAGTTGCCCTTTTCGATGTGCGCTGCGCAGTTGCCACATACGCCTTTTTTGCAGGAGTAGGGGATCTGGACACCGGCTTTCAAGGCCGCATCCAAAATAGATTGGTCAGACCCGCAAGTAAAACTCACCTCAGAGTCGGCGATTTGAATGAGATGGCTCATGACACCGACGCCTGATTGGGCAGCAAAGGGGCGAGCCCCAACAGCATACGCAAGCTTCGCAGTAAAGCATCGGGTTTGGCTAGCCCTGTGCCAGCGATGTCCATGGCACTGCCGTGCCCGGTACTCGCCAGCAAGACGTCAGCGCCGATGGAA
Source organism: Limnohabitans sp. (assembly GCA_015657605.1). Taxonomy (GTDB): domain Bacteria; phylum Pseudomonadota; class Gammaproteobacteria; order Burkholderiales; family Burkholderiaceae_C; genus Limnohabitans_A. The sequence goes on from JACDQO010000442.1 coordinate 3,599, forward strand.
AAAGCACTGGCGCCTTGAGGTGCCAGCAATTTGATGGGGATGTGGCCTTGATCGTGAAACATCGCCACATACAGATCATGGGGGTCTGTCGCGTGGTTGGCCAACAAAACATCGGCGCCCATAGGGCCGCTGACGCTAAGCCCTGATTGATTCAGCGCGTGCGCGGCAGGAACCGTGCAATTTGCATCATGCGGACCAAAGAGGGTTCCTTCGGAAGCATGCGGGTTGATGCCGAACAGCGCTACCCGTGGGGCACTGACCCCTAGGCGTTGACAGGCCAATCGCCGGCTTGGGTGGCAGCGATCACCAGTTCCGTGCGCAATCTTCCCAAGGCGACCTCAACACTTTCATGCAAGGTGACGTGCACGATGCGCAAGCCGCCGCCAACCAGCATCAAAAAGACGCTGTCGCTGGTCAGGCCGCACACGCTCGCCACAAGGCTGGGGTATCCGCTGAAAGCAATGCCCGCTTGCGCGATGGCGGTTTCATGGTGAGGTCCCGCAACGACACCGTCAAACTCACCACGGCGGCAAGCTTGGATGGCAGCCGTTGCGCTCTCGATGGCACTGCGCCCAGCGGCTGGATCCACTTGGCCTGGAACGTGAAAATCTGTCGACATCTCACCCGCTGAAACGAGGGTGATGGACGACAACACATCTTGCAAATGCAAAGAGGTTGCTGTTTTTTGTAAGACCGCTACAGGTCCAAACAGGGTCACCCTGTTGCGCTGCTCAGGTGGCAGAGCGGCCAGAGCCTTGAGTGCGATTTCTGGACCAACCCCATTGGGGTCGCCTGCTGTCAAAGCGACACGTGAGTCGCGATGGTCAAGCCCAGCCATCACAGGGGCAAAGCCATCAAGGTGTCGGTCACCGTGCTGTCGCAGACGGCCACCCTTTCCGCCAGAAGCAAGCGGTCATGGACTTTGACGAATCGGTCACGAAATACACCCGTGGCAAACAGTTGGGTCTCGCCAGTGGCCATGATGCGTGCAACCATGAAGGGTGTCGTGGCCTGCGCTGTTTCAGGGTTCGCCGACAGCAGCAGCGGAATACCCATCAGGTGACGGTATCGCTGGCGTTCATAGATGTTCGCTTCACGCAGCGCAGCCACACGGTCTTCCAGCATGGCGCGGGAGTCTGCCCACACGATACCTGCGGGCAGGCCCTCTTGCTCGTTTTCGATGTGCGTGACACGGTACAAGGTGTCTGGCGTAAAAAAGTCCGGCCACGATTCCAACTGGTCGCTGTCTATGGTGTCCGCATAGGCCGCATGAAAGGCCATGATGCTCAGTAAATCGATCATTCGGTCACACCCATATGCTGCCGGTAGGCTTTCCAAAAACCGCGAACAGAGGTTTCGGTTGCGCGTCCTTCACCAGTGGCCACCACCTCGCCACCCATTTCCACGATGGCTTGCATGTCTTGCGCCCCGGCAATGCCTCTTTGTACAAAGCCGCCCACAGCACCATCTTCCATCGAAATGAATCCGGCAGGCCCCACCAAATTGCTTTGTTTCAGGCGCACCTTGAGTTGTTCGGGCGTATCGTCGGCAAAGCCGAGATAGACCCAGTTGAGTTCACTGCGGTCATGCCCTTTGGGCAGCAACTGCCGCACAGCAAGGCAGTTTTGAATTTGCTGCAAAACAAACCCGGGAACACCGACAAAATTTGCAGGCTGATGCCATCGGTCCACTCGTCAAAACCAGCCAACAAGCTGGTGTCTTTGAGCCGATACCGATCATGATCGGAGCGCAGGCCTTGCTCTTTGTAAGAGGCATCCTTGGCCGCCGGGTCAATCATGGAGAAACTCACATGGTTGCCGCCCGAATCATCCACGATGACACCGCCTTTTTGAGACAAGCGGTTGATCTCGAAGGTGGTGAAGAACATGTGCAACAAGCTGGCGTGATAGCTGTCTCTCACGTTTTCACAATAGAGCTTCCAGTCGTTGGGCAGCGCCTGAGTGAAACGACCGATGACTTTCACAGGTTTGTGAAGAACACGCTCAATCCTTTCGCAAATCTCAGGACCAAGATACTCTTCAATTGGCGGCACATCATCACTGAAACTGCCAAAAACCAAGCCACAAAAGACGGCCACTCGCAATTTGCGTGGGCCGTGATCGGACTTGCAGAAATGCTCAGGCATACCGCCTTGGCCGCGAACACCTTTTTCGAAGGCGATGCCTGTCAAGTCGCCTTGCCGGTTGTAAGTCCAGGCATGGTAGACGCACTGGAAGTTGTCAACTTGCCCTGATTTTTCCAGCGCGATCAGCGCGCCCCGGTGGGCGCAGCGATTTTCAAAAGCGTAGACCTCACCATCGTTGTCCCGAACCACAACCACGGGTGTCTCACCGATGAATGTGGTTCGGTACTTACCAGGCGCATCCAATTCGACATCCAGGCACAGGTAGTTCCAGGTATCGCCCTGGAAAATTTGACCCTCTTCAGCTGCTCGTACTTGCGTGTCGGCATAAACCGCATAAGGCACGCGGCTTAAGTTCTCTGGCCATCGAATGGGCTTGGTTTCTTGCATGGTGGCTATCAATCCAATGTCACGTTGGCGGTACTGATCACATTTTTCCATTTGGCCGATTCGGCTTGGATGAATGCGCCGGTTTCCTCAGGCGTCTGGCCGCCAGGCTCAGCGCCTTGGGCTGCAAACTTTTCACGAACGTCGGGCAGCGCCATGGCCGCAGCAAGGTGGCCTTGGATTCTTCTCGCTACGCTGCTGGGTGTGCCGGGTGGTGCAACGACACTGAAGAATGTGACCGCCTGCATGGCAGGTAAACGCAATTCGCTGAACGTGGCGATGTCGGGCAGGGCACGCGAGCGGCGGGAATCGGCCACAGCCAGAACCTTGATGCGTTTTGCGGTATGGAACTGCGCTGATGAGGCAATGTTGTCGAAGAAGACATCGACCTGCCCACTGACCAGATCATTCAAGGCCGGTGCTGTTCCACGATAGGGGATGTGGACCATGCGCGTGCCTGTCAACTGCATGAACAAGTTGGCTGTCAGGTGCGAGGTGGACCCGTTGCCTTGGGACGCGTAGGACACTTTGTCTGGGTTGGCTCTCAGGTAAGCGATGAATTCAGTCAGGTTGTTGACTGGTACTTTGTTTGAGATCGCCAAAACGTTCGGTACCGTGGCGATCACGGTGATGGGCACCCACTTGGTGGGATCAAACGACATGGTCTTGTAGAGGTTGTGGTTGATCGCTACCGGCCCGGGTGGGGAAGCGAGCAAAGTATTGCCGTCTGGTTCCGCCCGTGCAACAAATTCACCGCCCACATTGCCGCCTGCGCCGGTGCGGTTTTCAATCACGATGCCTGCCGGAAAAGCGTCACGCATTTTGTCGGCAAGGATGCGCGGCAGAACGTCAGCCGTGCCCCCTGCAGGAAATGGAACAACCAGGCGCAAGGGCCTGGTGGCGCTGTCGGCTTGGGCAAAAGCGTAGGAGGGCAGCAATGCGCTTAGGCATAACGCCAATGACGAGGCCAGTGCGTGACGACGCGAAAAATTCATTTGCTTGTTCATGTCTTCCTCTTCTCTTTAGGTTCTGGGGCACAACGCGGGGTGGGTCGGTGCTGAGCGAGTCTATGCAGCGCATTCACTTTAATCAATGAATACGAACATAATGTTCGCTGTGCGAACTTTCTGGAATGTCTCTTGTCCTCCATCATCGAACCAAGCGCTGAGCCTTCTGACCCAACCGGCGACAGGGATTACGTCATTGCCTTGGAAAAGGGGCTGGCCATCATTGAAGCTTTTGGCCAATTGCGCGGCCGCGACCTGACTCAAATTGCAGAGGTGACGGGCAACACCAAG
>JACDQO010000443.1 GCA_015657605.1 Limnohabitans sp.
CCACGGCCGACGGGCACCATGGAGTCGATCGACTTCAGGCCGGTTTGCATGGGTTGGTCAACCGATTTACGCGCGATCACGCCAGGGGCGACTTTCTCGATCACGTCGGTCATCTTGGCGTTGATGGGGCCTTTGCCGTCAATCGGCTGACCCAAGGCGTTCACAACGCGGCCAATCAGCTCGGGGCCAACGGGCACTTCCAGAATGCGGCCGGTGCACTTGACCGTGTCGCCTTCGGAGATGTGCTCGTACTCACCCAAGATCACGGCGCCCACCGAGTCACGCTCGAGGTTCAGGGCCAGACCAAAAGTGGCAGCGCCATCGGCTGTGGGTGGGAATTCGAGCATTTCGCCCTGCATCACATCGGACAGACCGTGCACACGAACGATACCGTCGGTCACCGACACCACTGTGCCTTGGTTGCGGATATCGGCGCTGGCGGACAGCCCTTCAATGCGGCTCTTGATCAGTTCAGAAATTTCTGCGGGATTGAGTTGCATGACTCTTTCCTTCTTTCTTTAAATATGTCCGGTCTCCAACCGCATCAAGCGGTGAGGGCCGATTTCATTTGTTCCAGTCGGGCTTTGACAGAGGTGTCAAGCACCTCATCACCCACCACCACACGAATGCCACCGATCAGAGTGGCATCGAGCTCGACGCTCACATTGAGCTTGCGCGCAAAGCGTTTTTCGAGCGTGGACGACAAATCGGCCAAAGCCGAAGCGTCGATGGGAAATGCGCTGTAAACAACTGCATCAGCAGTGCCACCTTGCGCATTCATCAGGGCCCGGTACTGCTGCGCGACGACAGGCAGTGCACTGAGACGGCGGTTTTCGATCACCAGTTGCAGGAAGTTCTTACCGGCCTCAGGCAGTGCTGTTCGAAGCACGCCAGAGATCAGCTCAAATGCCTGCTCATCGGACACTTTGGGGCTGTCGACAAACTGTTGCAATTGCGCGTTTTCCGCAACAGCAGCCAGTTCATCCAGCCAAGCGGCCGTGCCAGCAAGATCGGATGCCTGCGCTTTGAAAAGCGCTTCGGCATAAGGGCGGGCGATGGTAGCAAGTTCTGCCATGGTCTTCTCTGGCTGGAGCTTTTTACAGCTCGGTCTTGAGGCGGCTCAGCAGATCAGCGTGAACGCCGGCATTGACTTCCTTGCGGAGAATCTGCTCGGCGCCTTTCACGGCCAAAGCTGCGACCTGCTCACGAAGAGCTTCACGCGCTTTGACAGCTTCCTGCTCAGCTTCAGCTTTTGCAGCGGCGATGATCTTGTTGCCTTCTTCGGTGGCACGTGCTTTGGCGTCGTCAACGATGCCATTTGCACGGCGCTCGGCATCTGCCAAACGCGAAGCCGTCTCGGTGCGCGACTGGGCCAATTCGGCCTCAACACGCGCATTGGCATTGCTGAGCTCGGCTTTGGCTTTGTCGGCGGCAGCGAGGCCGTCAGCGATTTTCTGTGCCCGTTCGTCGAGCGCTTTTGTGATCGGGGGCCACACGAATTTCATCGTGAACCACACCAGAATCGCAAAAACGATCATCTGAATGAACAGAGTAGCGTTAATGTTCACGGTTCAGTCCTTCTTCTGTTGGAAGAGGTGTGTGAATTACTTCAGGACGAAGGGGTTAGCGAAGGCAAACAGCAATGCAATGGCCACACCGATCAAGAACGCAGCGTCGATCAAACCAGCCAACAGAAACATTTTGGTCTGCAATTCGTTCATCAATTCAGGCTGACGTGCGCCGGATTCGAGGAATTTGCCGCCCATCATGCCGATGCCGATAGAGGCACCCAAAGCGCCCAAACCAACGATCAAACCGCAAGCCAATGCCACCAGGCCGAGAATGTTTTCCATGAGAAGCTCCTAAAAGTTAGTGGAAAAAAAGAAACAGGAAAAGAGAAAAAACGTCATCAATGTGCATCGTGCGCCTGGCCTGTGTAGACCAAGGTCAACATCATAAAGATGAAGGCTTGCAAGGTGATGACCAAGATGTGGAACAGTGTCCACACAGTACCGGCGATGACATGGCCAATGGCCAAACCCACACCCGTTGTTGACAACGCCCAGCCGCCACCCATCAGGGCAATCAACATGAACACCAACTCACCTGCAAACATGTTGCCAAACAGTCGCATGCCATGCGAGACAGTTTTGGCCAGATATTCAATCATCTGCATCAAAAAGTTGATCGGATAAAGGATCCAATGATCACCAAAGGGTGCAGCCACCAGCTCATGGGACCACCCTCCAAAGCCTTTGATCTTGATGTTGTAGAAGAGGCAGATGAGCAGCACGGAACATGAAAGGCCCAGTGTCGTGGACAAATCGGCGGTTGGCACAACGCGCATGTAATCCTTGAATCCCAATGCTGGACCAGCGGCATGCCAAGCCGCAGGCAACAGATCCACAGGCAACATGTCCATCGCGTTCATCAAGAAAATCCAGACGAAGACGGTCAATGCCAAAGGAGAGATCAATTTGCGACTCTTGGCGTTGTGGATCACGCCCTTGGCCTGGTTTTCCACCATTTCGGACAAGATTTCGACCGCTGCCTGGAAACGACCGGGAACACCCGAAGTCGCCTTGCGGGCAGCAGACCACAAAAAGAAACTACCAACCACGCCCAAAACCAAGGAGAAAAAGACCGAGTCCAGATTGAACAGACTGAAGTCGACAATGCTTGTTTGCTTCACACCTTCGAATGAAAAGTTCATTTGCAAGTGTTGCAGGTGGTGCTGGATGTACTCTCCAGCCGTTGGGGCATGCGCGCCAGCGTTTTCAGCAGACATAAATCACCAATCAGTTCAATAAAAAGTCGGTTTCGATTTTCGTTGCACCCAGCCCAGCGCCAAAGCCAGCCAGTACACCTTGATCGTCACCACGAAGCTGGCCACCAAGGCAAGCCAGCTCAAATCAGATATCACTTTAGGCGCCACCAAAAGCAACGCCACGGTCAAGACTATTTTGACCAACTCCCAGGCGAACAAGCCCACCAGCGCAACTTTAGGGTGGGCCACTTGCATTTGTCGGCGCAAAGCCCTGACAAACACCATGGCAGGTATCACCACAGCCACCACACCCCAAGCCACTGAAGCAGCCAATCGCCGCTCATCCGTCAATAGCCATGTCAGCAAAACCATCACGGCACCTACACAGGCCTGCAAAGCGACGATGCGCCAGGGCATCAATGCAGGATTCCTCAGCCGCCAAACTTGAGCCTCATCGGCTGTCAGGGGCTTGAATTCAGGTTCCGTGACATCATCTGTAGCACTTGCTTTCAGTTTGTCTGGGACCGCTTGCGAAGTTGAGGCGATGTCAGTCATCTCAATTGGCGCCCAGGTTAAACATGCATCAAGCGTTGCAAAGCCTCAGATTCTATACGTAAAAACCCGTGCCTCTCCATTTTTTGACCCTAATCCACGCAATTTGTACGGTTTGCGTGCATTCTCTGATGCCTTCACCAAGCTTTGAGTTTTTTAATCACGCCATCACTCCACCTTGAGTTCAAACCTATGTATGAATGGATTAAATTTTTGCATTTAAGCGCAGGCATCGTCTGGCTTGGCGGCATGGCCTTGGTGATTTTGGCGCTGCGCCCCGTGGTCATTGCCCGGATGGCACCGCCGGAACGTTTGGCTTTGATGTCGGCCGTATTGAGCCGCTTTTTTGCCATGGTTTGGATCTCCATCGCTTTGTTATTGGCGTCAGGCTTCTGGATGCTGTCCATGACCGACATGAAGTTGGCGCCCAAAGGCTGGCACGCCATGTCGGGCTTGGGCCTCTTGATGTGCCTGATCTTTGCGCACATCTGGTTTGCCCCTTTTCGGCGCCTGAAAGCCGCCGTGGCCTTATCCGACTGGCCTGCAGCGGGCAAAGCTTTGGGGCAAATACACCCCATGGTGCTGGTCAATTTCGCCATCGGGTGGGTTGCTGTATTGGCAGTGGTGGTGTGGCGTTAAGCTTGCGGCTAAACGGGATATTTCATGAGCGCTTCCATCACACCGCCCGCAGGCATCGACCCGCGAAAAGACAGCCTGATCGAATACCCCTCGGTCTTTCCCATCAAGGTCATGGGTGCCATGGTCGACGGCTTTGCCGAAGCCATGTGCCAAGTGGCCCTGCAATTTGACCCCAGTTTTGATGCCCGCACCATCGAGTTGCGCCCCAGCAAAGGCGGCAACTACCTGGGCGTCACACTCAGCATCACCGCCACCAGCCGTGAGCAACTGGACAACCTGTACCGCGCCCTGACCTCGCACCCGATGGTCAAAATTGTCCTGTGAGCATGGACGTTCGGCTTCTTGGGCAAGTGGACTACTGGCCCACCTACGAAGCCATGCAGGCTTTCACGGCCAATCGCACGCCAAGCAGCCCCGATGAACTCTGGATATGTGAACACCCCCCGGTGTTCACGCAGGGGCTGGCGGGGCAGGCCTCACACGTTTTGATGCCCGGCGACATTCCTGTGGTCCAGACCAACCGGGGCGGCCAAGTCACCTTTCATGGCCCTGGCCAGGTCATGGCTTACCCCTTGGTCAACCTGCAACGCGCCGGTTATTTCGTCAAAGAGTATGTTTTCAAGCTCGAAGAATCGGTCATCCGCACCCTGGCGCACTTCGGCGTGACGGGCCACCGTGTGGCCGGCGCACCCGGCATTTATGTGCGCTTGGACGACCCCTTCAGCCACGCGGCCCTGGTCGGCCCAGCCCCCGCGGGCGAGACGTTCAAGGGCTTGGGGAAAATCAGCGCCTTGGGCATCAAAGTCAGTCGCCACTGCACCTACCATGGCGCGGCGCTGAACGTGGCCATGGACCTGGAGCCCTTTGACCGCATCAACCCGTGTGGTTATGCCGGTCTGAAAACCGTGGACCTTTCTACAATCGGTGTAGAAACCACCTGGGACGAAGCCGCCCGCGTACTGGCCCACCAATTGGCCACCCGTTTATGAAACCCTGCCTGCGCACCCACGCAGCAGCAGCGACTGAAAGATCCGAATGAGCAACACCCCGACCGAACGCAATGTGGTTCGTGAAGTGCAAAGCGTTGAAAACTACGACCCGATGGCCAAGCAAAAAGCAGCCGCCAAGCTCTCCCGGATTCCCGTGAAGGTGGAACAGGCCGAAGTGCTGAAAAAACCTGACTGGATCCGCGTCAAAGCCGGCTCGCCCACCACCCGCTTTTACGAAATCAAGGACATTTTGCGGGCCAACAAACTGGTGACCGTGTGCGAAGAAGCCAGCTGCCCCAACATCGGCGAATGCTTTGGCAAAGGCACGGCCACCTTCATGATCATGGGCGACAAATGCACTCGCCGCTGCCCGTTTTGCGACGTAGGACACGGCCGCCCCGACCCGCTGGATGTGAACGAGCCCGACAACTTGGCCAGACCATTGCGCAGCTCAAACTGAAGTATGTGGTCATCACCAGCGTGGACCGCGACGACTTGCGTGACGGCGGTGCGGGCCACTTTGTGGAATGCATCCGCAAGACGCGCGAACTCTCGCCCACCACCCAAATCGAAGTGCTGGTGCCCGACTTCCGGGGCCGCGACGACCGCGCCTTGGAGATCCTGAAAGCCGCACCGCCTGACGTGATGAACCACAACATGGAAACCGTGCCTCGCCTTTACAAAGAAGCACGTCCCGGCTCGGACTACCAGTTCTCGCTGAACCTGCTCAAAAAATTCAAGGCGCTGTTTCCAAATGTGCCCACCAAGAGCGGCCTGATGGTCGGCTTGGGCGAGACGGACGAAGAAATCCTCGACGTCATGCGCGACATGCGTGCGCACAACATCGAGATGCTGACCATTGGCCAGTACCTCGCCCCCAGCAACAGCCACCTGCCAGTACGCCGCTATGTGCACCCCGACACCTTCAAGATGTTCGAGGCCAAAGCCTACGAGATGGGCTTTTCGCACGCGGCTGTAGGTGCGATGGTGCGCTCGAGCTACCACGCTGATCAGCAGGCGCATTCGGCGAGCCAAAACTTGGCCGACAGCCGCGCCTAACGCCTTTCAAACGCCACACACATTGAGCCTGCCATGACCGACTCCAGCCCATACACACCGCCCAAAATCTGGACTTGGAACAAAGCCAATGGCGGGCGTTTTGCCAACATCAACCGCCCAGTAGCAGGTGCCACGCACGAGCAGGAACTGCCACGCGGCAAACACCCGCTGCAGCTGTATTCACTGGGCACGCCCAACGGCGTCAAAGTCACCGTCATGCTTGAAGAGTTGCTGGCCTTGGGTCACGCTGGGGCCGAATACGACGCATGGCTGATCCGCATCAACGAAGGTCAGCAGTTCGGCAGCGGCTTTGTCGGCGTCAACCCCAACTCCAAAATCCCGGCCTTGCTGGACTGCAGTGGCGAGCAGCCCGTGCGCGTTTTCGAGTCGGGCGCCATCTTGCTGTACCTGGCTGAAAAGTTTGGTGCCTTGGTGCCCACTGAGCCAGCCCAACGAGCCGAATGCCTGTCCTGGCTTTTTTGGCAAATGGGCAGCGCACCTTATCTGGGTGGTGGCTTTGGGCATTTTTATGCCTACGCACCCATCAAAATCGAATACGCCATCGACCGCTTTGCCATGGAAGTCAAACGCGAAATGGACGTGCTCAACCAGCGCCTGGCACAAAGCCGCTTCATTGCGGGCAATGACTACACCATCGCCGACGTCGCCATCTGGCCTTGGTACGGCGCACTGGCCAAAGGCTTGCTCTACGAAGCGGGTGAATTTTTGCAGGTGCACGAATACACCCATGTGCAGCGCTGGGCCGAAGAACTGGCGCAACGCCCTGCGGTGCAGCGCGGGCGCATGGTCAACCGCGTGATGGGCGCGCCAGAGTCGCAGCTGCATGAGCGCCACGACGCCAGTGACTTTGACACCCGCACACAAGACAAAATCAAGCCGGCATAAGTTCGGCAAAAGGTCAGCTGGTCGGGCGCTGATGTTGCCGCTATGCGCTCATGCGAGCAGCTGGATCGTCCGAGTCAAGCACCTGCTCAGCCCACAGCGCCAGCTTGGTGGCGTCTGAGCGCAGCACCTGTTGTTTAACGGACAGGATCTGCGAGGGGTGCATGGAAAAACTGCGCAAGCCCATCCCCAGCAGCAAACGGGTCATGGCCACATCACCCGCCATCTCGCCGCACACCGACACACCCTTGCCTTGTCGGTGACATTCGACGATGGTGTCGGCAATCAGGCGCAGCACCGCCGGGTGCAGCGGGTCATAGAGGTGCGCCACCGACTCGTCGGCCCGGTCGATGGCCAGGGTGTACTGGATCAGGTCGTTGGTGCCGATGGACAAGAAATCAAAGTGTTTGAGGAACAGCCTCAATGACAAGGCGGCGGCCGGGATCTCGATCATCGCGCCCAGTTTGACCGGGCCATGGGCTGCGCCACGGCGGTCTAATTCGTGTCTGGCTTGGTCGATCAGGGCCAGGGTCTGGCGGATCTCGCTGCCATGCGCCAGCATGGGAATCAGCAGGTGCACTTGCCCATGCGCTGCAGCGCGCAAGATGGCGCGCAGCTGGGTGAGGAACATGGCCGGGTCGGCCAAGCTCCAACGTATGGCGCGCAAGCCCAGCGCAGGGTTGAGGTGCGCCGCGTCGTGGCGAGTCTCATCGAGCGGTTTGTCGGCCCCCACATCCACCGTGCGGATGGTGACCGGCAAACCGTTCATGCCATCGACCGCACGGCGATAGGCTTGGTATTGTTCTTCTTCGTCAGGCAAATGCCCCTGGCGACCCATGAACAAAAATTCACTGCGAAACAAGCCAACGCCCACAGCCCCGGCGGTGATGGCCGCCTGGGTGTCTTCGGGCATTTCGATGTTGGCCAAGAGCTCGATTTTTTGGCCGTCCAGGGTGACGGAGGGGGTGTGTCGCAGGCGGGCCAAGCGCTCGCGCTCCAAGTCGCCCTGGCGTTGCTTGAAGCCGTAATCGGCCAAGATGATGGGGGAGGGGTCGACGATGACCACGCCCGCATCGCCATCGATGATGACCCAGTCGTCTTGTTTGACCAGCTGGCTGGCGGTGCGCGCGCCCACCACCGCTGGGATGTCCAAGCTGCGGGCCACGATGGCGGTGTGCGAAGTTTTGCCACCCACATCGGTCACAAAGCCGGTGAAGACACTTTGCTTGAACTGCAGCATGTCGGCGGGCGAGAGGTCGTGCGCCACCAACACCAGGGGCACATCGGTATCGCCCAACTGCAGTTCTTGTTGGGGGCGCTGTGGCCGCTTGGCTTGCGCCACCATGGACCCCGTGCCTTTGAGGCAATGCAGCACGCGCTCGCCCACTTGCTCCATGTCGGCTTTGCGTTCACGCAAATAAGGGTCTTCCATTTCCTCGAACTGGCGAACGATGATTTCCAGCTGGCTGGTCAGCGCCCATTCGGCGTTGTACAGGCGCGTCTTGATCCAATGCACCACACCCGAGGTCAGTTCTTCGTCTTGCAGCAGCATCAGGTGCACGTCGAGCAGCGCCACCAGTTCGTGCGGTGCGTCTTTGGGCATGCCTTTTTGCAGGCGCTGCAGCTCATCTACCACCGCATCACGGGCCACACGCAAGCGCATGATTTCGGCACCCACTTGCTCGGGGCTCACAAAATAGTGCGCCACATCGACCCGGCTGGAGGCCACCAGAACCGCGCGCCCTATGGCGATGCCACGCGCCACCGCCAGACCATGGATGCTGAAGGTCATGGCTTACTCGCCTTCGCCGAATTTGTCGTTGATCAAGGCCAGCAAGGCGGTCAAGGCATCGTCGGCTTGCTCGCCAATGGTCTCGACCACCACTTCGCTGCCCAAGCCGGCTGCCAGCATCATGACACCCATGATGCTTTTGGCATTGATGCGGCGCTCGCCTTTGCTGAGCCACACCTCGCACGGAAAACTGCCTGCCAATTTGGTGAGCTTGGCGGACGCGCGGGCATGCAAGCCCAATTTATTGCTGATGGTCACGGTGGCTTGGGGCATGTCTCTGTCCGGTTTGATTTTGGGGTGCGGTGCTGCCAACAGGCATCACGCCTTGGGTGCCACCCGCTTGCGCGCGTGCAGCCAGCGATTCAAGGCTTTCGTGTCGGTAACACACGCTGCGCAGCAGCATGGGCAAATTGACGCCCGCCACCAAGCGGGTGTCTAGGCCATCCCCCAATTGTTGGGCCACGTTGCAGGGCGTAGCGCCAAAGACGTCACTGAGCAACAGGACTTCTGAGGTGCCCAATGCGGCCATGGCCGCACGGGCGCGCCGCAAACTGTCCTCGGGTGCGTCTTGGGGGCCGATGTCCAGGGCCAGCACGCCGTCCACACAATCGGGAAAGACGTGCAGAGCGCATTCGCGCAAAGCACTGGCCAATGGAGCGTGGGCGATGATGAGGATGCCAATCATGGTGCAGACAGTTTATCGACCTTGAGGCGGTTTTTTGAGGATGAAAAACAACCAGGATGCGATCGAGGTGAGGCCAAAGCAGCCCAAAGCCATTTGGTAAGCCTGCACATTGGGCAGGCCCAGCCCGCGCCCGGCGTCCACCAACAAACCAATGCCCCACTGCACCACAAAGATGCCCGCAAAGATCACCAGGTTGTAGGCCGACAAGGCCCGCCCCGCCAAGTGGGAAGGAAAGGCCATGCCCACCGCTGGCTGCGCCAGGGCCACAAAGGTACTGCTGACGCACAGCAAAGCCATCCCCACGGCAGCGGCAGAACCGATGGAAGCCCCCATCCAGACCAGCGTGCCAATCACCACAAAACTGAGCGGCAAACCCCAGGCAATCAAGCGTTCGACCGGAATGCCCCGTCGGGCCAAGCCCGGGGTGATCAGGCCCCACAACCAAAAAGTCAGCAACATGGCCAAGTTGATCAGGAACAAGCCCGAGGCCGCTTGGTTCGCGCTCCAGCCGGCCACCTGGGTCATCCAAGGACCTGCCCACAGGGTTTGAATGGCCACCATGCCGCCGTAGCTGAAGAAGCCGATGGGCGCCATGCGCCAGAAGTAGGCGCTGCGCCAGATTTCGCGGTAGCTGCCATCGTCATCGGCGGGGGCTTTCGGGGTGTCGGCTGTGGGGGTGGCTTTTTGCCAAACCGGCACCAGCAGAGCAATCAGCAGCATGGCGATGGCGATCATCACGCCCAGCATGACAAACAGCGCACGCCATCCCCAGATGGGCATGAGCCACTGCACCGGCAAGGTGGCGGCCAACATGCCCAAAGAGCCGGTCATCAGCATCCAAGAGTTGGTGCGCAGCTGGGTGTTGGCATCAAACCATCGGCGGTATCCGGTCAATGGCGCCATCAGGCAGGCACTCACGCCCATGCCGCACAACACGCGCGCGGCCAACAGGCCATGAAAGCTGTCGGCCCAAGAAAAAGCCAAACAACCCAACACCGCAAAGCTCAAAAAAGCCAAGATGACTTTTTTGGGGCCATGCCGGTCCAACCAGCGCCCCAAGGGCAACTGTGTCAACGAAAAGCCCAAAAAGTAACCACCCGCCAACAGGCCCAAGTCTTGCGCACTCAGACTGAACTCGGCGGTGAGGGTGGGCGACAAGGTGGCGGTGATGGCCCGCACCAAGGCCGAAAAAAGTAAGCCAAAGCAAAAGCCAGAAACACCACCACCGCCAATCGGCGAGGCAAATGGTCAGGGTGTGCCATGGGAGGTGTTGTCAACGTGGCAGCGCTCATGGCTTGATGCTTTCAAACAAGGTATTGGCCATCTCGGGCTGGATTTTGCGGTCATACACCACGGCGTGGACCACACGGACCCGGTCGCCTTCGGCAACAGCGCCCCACACGGCATCCATGGCCACGGGCTCGCCGCTGCTTTTGAGCCCCGTGGCTTGGACGCGTTTTGAGGATGCGAGGGGCAAATGACCCGGGCGGTGCCAGGTTTGTGCCTGGGGGCCTGTGCCTGTTGAAGGCACGCGGGCGTTGTCCAGCGTGGCCTTTTGCCAGCCTGACAACACGGCAGTGGCATCAGAGCCGGTAGGCAAGGATGCGGTCATGACGGCCACCATGGCGGTCTCGCTCTCGCAACCCGCCACTTGCAAGTCCACCGGCACACCCCCCAGGGGCACAGTACGGGTGGTGCGGTCGGGCTTGCAGGGCAGCTGCGCCTTGAGGGCGCTGCCTTCAAAAGCGATGTCTCGCCAATTCTGTGCAGGCGTGCAGGCGCTCAATATCCAGGTCAATGCCAAGGAGGCCGCCCAGGCCGATGAATGTTTTCGCATGGGGTGATTATCCTGATCAGCGGGGGCATCGGCTTTTGGTGACAATGTGAGCCATGAATTCACTCGATGGCATCCGCGTTCTCGACCTGTCCCGCGTCCTCGCGGGCCCTTGGTGCACCCAGACTTTGGCCGACTTGGGGGCCGATGTGATCAAAATCGAGCGCCCCGGCTCGGGCGACGACACCCGCACTTGGGGCCCCCGTTTTGAAATGATGCACAAGGCCAGAACACCGGCCGAAGGCGGCTTAACTACCTGGGCGCCAACCGCAACAAACGTTCGGTGACCTGTGACATCGCCCAGCCCGAAGGGCAAGCCCTGATCCGCGAACTGGTGCGCCATTGCGATGTGTTTGTAGAAAACTTCAAGGTGGGCGACATGGCCCGGTATGGCTTGGACTATGCCAGCATGAGCGCCTTGAACCCCAAGCTGGTGTATTGCAGTGTGACCGGGTTTGGCCAGACCGGCCCATACAGTGAACGGGCAGGTTATGACTATGCGGTGCAGGGCATCGGCGGCTTGATGAGCGTCACAGGTGAGCGCGACGATCTGGGTGGCGGTCCCCAAAAAGTGGGGGTTGCGGTGGCGGATTTGTTCACCGGCATGTATGCCACCGTGGCCATTTTGGCAGCGCTGCGCCATGTCGAGCGCACAGGCCAAGGCCAACACGTGGACATGGCCTTGCTTGACACCCAAGTGGCCATGCTGGCCAATTTGGGCTCCAACTACTTGGTCAGCGGCAAAGTGCCAGGCCGGGCTGGCAATGCGCACCAAAACATCGTGCCCTACCAAGTGTTTGAAGTGATGCCGCCTGCCGATGCTGCACCGGGTACTCGGGACCACCTGATCTTGGCGGTAGGCAACGATGGGCAGTTCGCCAAGTTTTGCGCGGTGGCGGGCGTTCCAGATGTGGCCAAAGACCCGCGCTATGCCCTCAACACCGAGCGTGTCCGGAACCGCGACGTGTTGGTGCCCTTGCTCGAGGGCATCATGAAAACCCGCACCAAAGCCGATTGGCTGGCTTCACTGGAAGCGGCCAAGGTGCCCTGCGGCGCCATCAACACCTTGGGCGAGGTGTTTGTCGATCCGCAAATCCAGGCGCGTGGCATGGTGCAGACATGGCAACACCCCATCAATGCCGACCTGCAGTTGGTGGCCAGCCCCATCAAGATGAGCCTGACCCCGGTTCGGCAAGACTTGCCCCCGCCCATGCTGGGACAACACACCGCAGAAGTGCTGAGTGAAGTTTTGGGTTGGGACGCTGAACGGCAAGGTGCGCTGCGCGGCAAAGGGGTGATTTGATGGCGCATTTTTTGTTGGTGCACGGCGCTTGGCACGGCGCTTGGTGTTGGCAGCGTGTTTTGCCGGGCCTGATGGCTGCCGGGCACCGTGCCCACGCGGTCACCCTCACCGGCGTGGGTGAGCGGGCACACCTGTTACACCCGGGTATTGATCTGGAAACCCACATCGCAGACGTGATGGCGGCCATGGACGCCGAAGAGCTGAATGACGTGGTTTTGGTGGTGCATTCGTATGCCGGCATGTTGGGCACCGCTGTGGCCGATCGCAGACCTGAGCGCCTGCGCCATCTGGTGTACCTGGATGCGGTGCTGCCCAAACCTGGCGAAAGCTGGAGCAGCACGCATGCCAGCGCGACCCGCAATGCACGCATTGCGGCCGCTCAGGCAGATCCTTTGCACGCATTCCCGGCCCCTGACCCCTCAGTGTTTGGCCTGAGCGATGCCGACCATGCTTGGGTGCAAAGACGTCAAACCCCCCACCCGGGCGGTCCGTATACCCAGGTGCTTGAATTTGATCCACAACGCGTGGCCAGCGTGCCGCGCACCTTCATCAACTGCACGACACCCCCTTTAGGCACCATCGATGTCAGCCGTCAGCGCATGGCGGATCCCAAGTTTTGGGATGGCGCTTGGCTGCCGGGCTCTCGCGTTGTGAACATGGCCACCGGGCACGATCCCATGGTGAGCGACCCGGAAGGCCTTTTGGCGCACCTGTTGTCGGTGGTTTGAATGTCGATGTGCACATCGAACGGTTTAAACTTTCGGCCATGAAAACGAACAGTCTGCCCTTCGTGAATCTCCGGCCTTTGTGGCATCGCTTGCTCAATGCTGTAGGTGCACTGGGGCTGAGCTGGCTACTTTTGGGATGTGCTTCAGAGCAAGCCCCTGAGTCTTCTTTCGTGTTGCTCGATGGCTCCACCCTCAGCTCGCAGCAGTTGAAGGGTCAAGTGGCTTTGGTCAACTTTTGGGCCACCAGCTGCACCTCCTGTGTGGCTGAAATGCCCGATTTGATGGCGACGCACGAAAAGTTCAAATCACGTGGCTTTGAGACGGTGGCCGTGGCCATGAGCTACGACCCACCAAGCTATGTGGTGAACTTTGCGCAATCGCGGCAATTGCCCTTCAAAGTGGCGATTGACAACACGGGGGCAGTGGCTCGGGCTTGGGGCGATGTCAAGCTCACGCCGACCACCTTTTTGGTGAACAAGCGTGGCCAGATCGTCAAGCGTTTCGTCGGCACCCCCGACTTTGTCGAGCTGCACCAGCTCATCGACAAATTGTTGGCCGAATCTTGATGCAGTTGATTGAGGCTTCTGTCTTCTATCGCTCGGACAAGGGCGAGTTCATTCAACCCCTTTGAGCCCCGCCCAAGCTTGAAGCGCTGTCAGTCCTTGCGGAATACGTCGTGACAGGCCTTGCACGATGCAGCTGCTGGCCCAAATGCCACTTTGAGCGCGTCGATGTTGCCCGCTTTGGCAGCGGTATTGAGCTTGGCCATTTCAGCCTGCACCTTGTCTGAGGCCTCTTTGTATTTGGCCGCTTCTTTCCAGATTTCAGGCTTGGCGCGTGTGTCGCCTTTGTCTGTACCTTCACCAAATGCCGCCCACGGCAATTTGGCCATCACGGCCGCGATTTCTGCATTCTCTTGAGCCAACTTGGCATCGTAGGGCATGCGGCCATTGGCCATGGCGCCCACCCGACCGAAGTGTGCCGCCATGACGTTGAAACTGGCTTTGCGGTATTTGATGGCGTCTTCAGGCTTGGCGAACTGTGCCTGTGCTGGAACGGCCATGGTGATGGCCAGCAATGTGCCGATGATGCTCAATGTGTGTTTCATGTTTGACTCCGATCAGTTGAAACGGCTGCATAAGGTTTATGCTGATGCAGTCTCGCATAATTCTTTCCTCTTTGCACCTTTGAAAGTGTCCATGGTCACTGTCCGCATTTGGGATTTGCCCACCCGCCTTTTCCATGGGGCTCTGGCCCTTTGTGTCTTGGGTTTGTTTGTCTCGGCCGAGTTAGGCGGCAATGCCATGGTTTGGCACTTCCGCTTTGGTTTCGCAGTTTTGACGCTTTTGCTCTTCAGATTGGCTTGGGGCTTGGTGGGAGGCCATTGGTCTCGCTGGGCACAACTTCCCCTTCGCCCTCGTCCGTCGTGGCTTATGTGCAAGGCCGTTCTTTGCTGAGTTGGGCCGGACACAACCCATTGGGCTCTTGGTCAGTTGTGGTTTTGTTACTGACTCTGACGTTGCAAGTGGCGACCGGTTTGATCAGCGATGATGAAATTGCCAATGTCGGGCCGTTGTCTTTTTGGGTGCCAGGTCGATGGGTCTCATGGGCCACGTCTTGGCACAAGGACTGGGGCCAATCACTGGTGATGGCGCTGGTGATTTTGCACCTGTCGGCACTGGTTTGGTACCGATTCAAGAAGAAGGTCTCCTTGGTGCCTGCCATGCTGCACGGAGACAAGTCGCTCCCTGAACCCGTCACTGCGTCGAAAGACCATGCTGCGCAACGGCTCCTGGCGATTGTTTTGTTTTTGCTGTCAGCTTTGGCCGTCTACTTTCTGGTCACCATACAGCCTTGAAATCGGCTTTACACTGTCATTTTTCGACTTTGGATGAAGCCCTTGCCTTCTGCTATGCCTTCCATTTTGCTGCGTGCGCCAGCGTCCGAACAGGATTGGGTGCAGACCCGTGCTCTTTTTATGGACTATGCCGCTTCTCTTCAAGTGGATTTAGCTTTTCAAGATTTTGAGAAAGAGCTTGCTGAACTGCCTGGCGAGTACACAGCAC
>JACDQO010000444.1 GCA_015657605.1 Limnohabitans sp.
CATCGCCGAGCGCGGCATGAAAGCCTTTCAGGCCGCCGTCTCCCAAGGGCAGCACGAATTTCCGGACGGCCTGTTCTTTGGTGGCCAGGCCCCCACCTGGAGCAACCTGACTTTGCGCAAAGTGCTGCAGAAATACGCCCAGTCCTGCCAAAAAATGGCCTGGATCGACCTGCACACGGGCTTGGGTCCCAGCGGTGTGGGCGAGCGCATTTTTGCCTGCGCCGACGACTCGGCGGCCTTTGGCCGGGCCAAAGCCTGGTGGGGTCAAGGCATCACCTCGATTTACGACGGCTCATCCACCTCGGCATTCCTCACCGGCCTGATGTGGATGGCGGCTTACCAAGAATGTCCTCAAGCCGAGTACACCGGCATTGCCATGGAATACGGCACGCAAACACAAGACAAGGTCATCGGCGCCTTGCGGGGCGACCATTGGCTGCACCTGCACCCCGAAGCGCCTGAAACCCTGAAAAAGCAAATCAAACAAGACCTGATGGACGCGTTCTACGTTGACACCGACGAATGGCGTTCCCAGATCGTGGCGCAGGCCATGGACGCCATGCACCAAGCCATCCATGGCTTGAGCGCGTCATGAGCGCGCCACGCATTCTGGTGCTGGGCGGTACCGGCTTTGTCGGCCGCCAAGTGTGCGAACAACTGGCGCGACTGGGCTGGCAGATCACCGTGCCCACCCGCCGCGCGGTGAACGCCAGCAAAGTTCAAAGTTTGCCTGGGCTCACGGTGATCGAGACCTCTGTGCACAGCGAAGCCGATCTGGCACGCCTGATGCCCGGTCACGATGCAGTGGTCAATTTGGTGGCGGTGCTGCACGGCAACGAAGACCGCTTTGAGAACGTGCATGTGAACTTGCCCGGCAAGATCGCCAGCGCCATGAAAAAAGCGGGCGTGCAGCGCTTGGTGCACGTCAGTGCGCTGGGCGCCGACCCACAAGGCCCCTCGATGTACCAGCGCAGCAAGGCTTGCGGCGAAGCTGTTTTGCAATCTGCTGGCCTGCAACTGACGGTGCTGCGCCCGAGCGTGATTTTTGGGGCTGAAGACAAATTCCTCAACCTGTTTGCCGACCTGCAGGCGGTGGCCCCTTTCATGCCCCTGGCAGGCAGCGGCACACGCTTTGCCCCGGTGTGGGTGGGGGATGTGGCGCGCGCGGTGGTGACCTGCTTGCAACAACCCTCCACCATCGGTCAGACCTACGAGCTGTGCGGCCCGGACGTGCTGAGCTTGGGTGAGTTGGTGCAACGCGCTGGCCAGTGGGCCGGGGTGAACCACGGCCGGGGTCGCCCGGTGATTGGTTTGCCGATGTGGGTGGGCTGGCTGCAAGCGGCGGCCATGGAGTTGGCCCCGGGTGAGCCTTTGATGAGCCGTGACAACCTGGCCTCGATGAAAGTAGACAACGTGGCCACGGGTCTGCTGCCAGGCCTTGCGGCCTTGGGCATCAAGGCCGCATCGGCTGCAGGCGTGGCACCGACCTATTTGGGGCACCGCGGTCCACGCAGCAGGTTGAACCGTTGGCGATCGGGCGCGGGGCTCTGATTCACGGGAGAAAACAATGATCCAGCTCTACATTGCCAACAAAAACTACTCGTCCTGGTCCATGCGCCCCTGGGTGATGCTGCGCCAGGCGGGCATTGACTTTGAAGAGGTCTTTGTGCGCTTTGATAGCTTTGCGCCCGACTCTCAGTTCAAGGCCGCGCTCAAAGACGTCAACCCGGTGGGTAAGGTGCCTGTGCTGGTGCACGATGGCCTGGCCATTTGGGACACCTTGGCGATTGCGGAATATGTGGCCGAGCAGTTCCCAGAAAAACAACTTTGGCCGAGAGAGCGCACTGCCCGAGCCCGTGCACGCAGCGTTTGCGCCGAAATGCACAGCGGCTTCATGGCATTGCGCAGCGCCTGCCCAATGAACATCGAAGCGCACCTGCCCGAGATCGGCGCTTTGGCGCTGCGCGACAAACCCGCGCTTCGTGCCGACTTGGACCGTATTTGCAGCCTGTGGAGCGGCTTGCTGGCCGAGCACGGTGGCCCCATGCTGTTTGGGCCATTCACAGTGGCCGACGCCTACTTTGCGCCGGTGGTCATGCGCATCAAGACCTACGCCTTGCCAGTGCCGGCCGATGTGGCCGCCTACATGGAGCGCGTGTGCGCCCTGCCCAGTGTGAAAGCCTGGATCGATGGCGCGCTGGCCGAGCAGGACTTCATCGACTTTGAAGAGCCTTTCCGGCTCCATCGCTGAAAGCCACCATGGGTGTTTTTGTCGTCGGCGGTGCGGTGCGCGATGCCTTGATGGGCCAGAGCGTCAACGACCGCGACTGGGTGGTGGTGGGCAGCACGCCCGAGGCCATGAGCGCGCTAGGCTTCACGCCGGTAGGCAAGGACTTCCCGGTGTTTTTGCACCCGCAGACCCGCGAGGAATACGCCCTCGCCCGCACCGAGCGCAAGACGGCGCGTGGCTACAAAGGCTTTGCGGTACAGGCCGACCCCAGCGTCTCGCTGGAAGAAGACCTGGCCCGGCGCGACCTCACCGTGAACGCCATGGCCGTGCCCGAGGCGCTGGCCCATGCCGCGCCCGACGCCTGGGCAGGCCAGATCGTGGACCCTTATGGCGGGCAGTCTGACCTGCAATCCAAGGTGCTGCGCCATGTGACCGATGCCTTTGCCGAAGACCCGGTGCGCATCCTGCGTGTGGCACGCTTTGCGGCGCGCTTTGCCGACTTCAGCGTAGCCGACGAAACAATGGCGCTGATGCGCCTGATGGTGGTTAATGGCGAGGCCGACCATTTGGTGCCCGAGCGCGTTTGGCAGGAGTTGGCCAAAGGCCTGATGAGCGAGCAGCCCTCGCGCATGTTCGAGGTGCTGCGCGCATGCGGCGCACTGAAAGTGTTGCTGCCTGAGCTGTACCGCCTATGGGGCGTGCCCCAGCGCCCGGAATACCACCCTGAGATCGACACGGGCGTGCACATGATGCTGGTCATGGACATGGCTGCGCGCTTGAACATGCCGCTTGCTGTGCGTGTGGCCTGCCTGATGCACGACCTGGGCAAAGGCACCACGCCCGCCGACGTGCTGCCGCGCCACATCGGCCACGAAGGCCGCAGCGTCAAACTCTTGCAAAAAGTGTGCGAGCGCCTGCGCGTGCCGACCGAGGGCAAAGAGCTGGCCGAAGTGGTGGCGCGCGAACACGGCAATATCCACCGCAGCGCCGAGCTCAACGCCGAAGCGGTGGTGCGATTGCTGGAACGCTGCGATGCAATACGCCAACCTGAACGTTTTGCGCAGGTGCTGCAAGCCTGCGAATGCGATGCGCGGGGACGGCTGGGGTTTGCAGAGGCTGCATATCCGCAAGCGGTAAGGCTACTGCAGGCGCAGAAGGCAGCGCTGTCTGTGGAGACCGCCCCCATTGCCCAAGCGGCGGCGGCTCAGGGCCTCAAAGGTCCTCAAATTGGCGAGCAAATCTCCAAAGCCCGCGTCAAAGCGGTTGCAGTTGCTCTGTAGGAGCCCTGAACCTCTCACACGTGCGAACGCGCCCAGTCGGCAATGTCTTGCGCCGTGCGAAAAGCACCGGCCTGACGGGCGACTTCTTTGCCGCCGACAAACAAAGCGAGTGTGGGGATGCTGCGGATATTGAAGCGAGCAGCGATGGCTTGCGCTTCTTCGGTGTTGAGTTTGGCCACCCGCACTTGGGGCTCCAAAAGACCAGCGGCTTGCTCATAAGCCGGGGCCATCATCCGGCAAGGGCCACACCAAGGGGCCCAAAAATCCACCAACACAGGGATTTGGTTGCGGCCGATGTGCTTGTCAAAGCTGGCCGCATCCAGTGCCAGCGGGTGTCCCGCAAACAAGGCTTGGTGGCATTGCCCGCAATCGGGGGCGTTAGGCAGGTCTGCCACACGCACCCGGTTGGTGGTGTGGCAATGCGGACAAACAATGTGCAAGGCGTCGGCTGAAACGGTCATGAGTTCCCCTGTGTTGAAAACCACTTGGGGACCATGCTGCGCGATTCAAGAGCCTGACGCGTTGACTCAGGTCAACGCAAAGAATCGGACAGGATCAACGAGTGGGCGGACGGCGGGGTGCGATGGGGGCACGGCCAGCCAGGTGACGGAAGCTGATGCGACCTTTGCTCAGGTCATAAGGCGACAACTCCAGCGTCACGCGGTCACCCGCCAGAATGCGGATGTGGTTCTTGCGCATCTTGCCAGCGGAATAAGCAATCAGTTGGTGGCCGTTGTCCAGCGTCACGCGAAAACGCGTATCAGGCAACACCTCGTTGACCACGCCCATCAGTTCAATCAGTTCTTCTTTAGCCATTTAAAACGTCTTTCTCAAAGCAGGATCGGTTTTGTCGTCTGGCGCTCCACCCACAACACGCCTTCATCAAGGGCGTATTGGCTGGCGGCGGCAGGCGTTGCAAATTCAGGCACAAAACGCATCACGCGGTCGGTGCTGGCGCTGCCGCGGCCACTGGCCACAGACACTTGCGCGCCAAATGCGCCATTGGGCAAAGCCCTGGAGCACGGTTGAATTCGGAATTTTCCCATGGAGATGGGTTGGTGTGAACAATAAGAGGTAATCATGTATTTTAACGAAGGGGGTCGAACCGCACACAAGGCCCTCTAGGGGGCTGTTTGGCGGAACGGTTCTTGGCATGTCCTGCTGCCAAAAAGCTCCCTCGAATGCCAGCTGCAAAGCTTGGCGAACAACCGCACCGTGCAGAGGTGCATGAAAAGGGAAGCAAAAAATCGTCTGGGCCCAGCTTTGAAAGCATGGCGGGCGATGTGCACAGTGGAGGACAAGACTGGCATCCCTCTGCCGGGATGCGCTATCGGCTCGCAAGGAGCTAGATGGGCATAAGTCGCCAATGGCGTGACGCACTGTAACACGTTCGTGTTGCAAGCCCTTGGAAGCGCCGAGTCAGACCCACCGTGCAATGGCGGCCGCCAACAGGCTGAGCAACAAGGTGCTGGTCAATGGGATGAACCATTCGCGCCCGAACAGCCGAAACCGAAAGTCGCCAGGCAAGCGGCCAAAGCCAAATTTTTGCAACCATTTCTGCAAGCCACTGAAAATGATCAGGGCCAAAAACACCACGATGAGCCAGCGCAACATAGCTTGCCTGAGTGCCGGTTACAGGCGGTGCGAGCGGTCGCCCTGGGCAAAGCCCTGAGCGGCCCAATCGGACGAGGTGGAGAACCCGACCACTTTGAACAGCTCGCCCATTTCGTGCTCGTTGATGAGGCGCTGGGCTTGGCTGCGCTCGGCCAAGATGGCCTCAGCCATGCGCTCAGCCAGCCCCAAGTTCAGCAAAAACCAAGCTTGGCTGGCATAGCCCAGCACATTCAGCCCCGCGTTTTGCCCGGCCAAGGCGACCCCAGTGAAGTTGACATGGGCTGTGATGTCTTTTTGGCCCACCGCCACCAGCGGGTTGTCGTCCGCCTGGTGCAACTGGTGGCACATCACGGTGCCCATGTGGCGCTGGGGGTGAAAGTATTCGCCCTCAGGGAAACCGTAATCCAGAAAAAACGCCGTCCCACCCCGCCCAGCCAGCAAGCGCTCGGCCAAGCTGGCGATGAAGGCTTCGGCTTGGGGGTGGATTTCGGTCAAATAGTCGTGTTCGCCTTCGATGTCCACAGGCGGACGCAGATCGGTCAAGCGGTCTTGCCAGGCGAAGTCATTCCCCGAACTGACAACCCCGCGCTCATGCCAGACACCCTGCGTGCGTTGCAGCAGTTGGACGGGCATGGCGTCGAGCACCTCATTGCCCACCACCACGCCCTCGATGGCATCGGGCCAGGCGTCGAGCCAGCGCACTTTGTCGGCATGCTTCAGCAAGCTGTCGGCCTGCCGGGCGCGCAAAGTGCCTGACAAATCGATGATGGTGTAACGGCGCACCGCATCGCCCAGACTGTCCAGCAGTTGCAGGGCCAAGGCCCCGGTGCCCGCGCCAAACTCCCAGACCTCGTCGGTGCCCGTGGCCTGCAGCGCCTGGCGCACTTGCACCGCCAAAGTTTGGCCAAACAGGGGGGGACATGCCCGGCGCAGTCACAAAATCGCTGCCCGAAGCGGGCATGGCGCCGAACTTTTGCAGGGCATTGGTGTAGTAACCCAAGCCCGGCTCGTACAAGGCCATGGCCATGAAACGGTCAAAACCGATCCAGCCACCGGCTTGGGCAATGGCCTGGTGGATACGCAGGGTCAGTTCGGAAGGGGGATGGGGATTCGGCGTGCTCACGCGGCGATTGTCGCCGAAGGTGTACGGGGGTTTGCCGGGGTTCTGGGGGTTCAATCCATGGCTTGCCCGATAATTCAGCCCTTTGTCACCTCGGATGTTCCTGCGCAGTTCCGTCTGCCCAGCCCACCCTTTCATGAAACAAGTTCTGGTCACCGGAGGCGCTCACCGCCTGGGCGCAGAGATCGTTCGCCAATTTGCGGCGGCAGGCTGGCGCGTGTGGTGCCATTACCAACGCTCGGCCGATGCGGCCAAGGCACTGCAGTCTGAGCTGCAGGCGGCTGGGGGCCATGTGGAATGCGTGCAAGCCGATCTGGCCCAGAGCGAACAAGTCGCTAAGATGATGGCGCACATCGCGCAAAGCCACGGCCCGCTCGACTGCTTGATCAACAACGCCTCGCTGTTCGAGCCAGACGAGGGCACCCACATGGACTTGCCGGGTGCGCGCCAGCAAATCGAGGTGAATTTGATCGCGCCCATGCTGCTGGCCTCGCTGATGGCACAGCAAGCCGCGCCCAAGGCCACACCCGGTCAGCGCAGCGTGGTCCACATCCTGGACCAGAAGGTGTTCAACCTGAATCCAGACTATTTTTCGTACACCGTGTCCAAACTGGCGCTGGAGCGTGCCGTGGCCTTGCAGGCGCAAGCCCTCGCCCCCTTGCGCGTGTGCGGCGTGGCCCCGGGCCTGATGTTTTTGAGCGGCCCGCAAACCCAAGAGAACTTTGACCGCAACAGCCGCGTGAACCTGCTGCGCGAGCCGATCGACCCGGCGCAAGTGGCGGCGACTTGCCTGTTTCTGGCGCAAAACCCCTGCATCACCGGTACCACGGTGTGTGTGGACAACGGCCAGCACTTGGTGCCTTTGGCGCGGGATGTGATGTTTTTGGGTGAACCGAAAGACCCTGCATGAGCGACCTGATGACCGATTTGGCGCTGAACTGCCGACGCCTGTTTTTACGCAACCACACGGTGGACGTGCGCATCGGCGCGCACGACTTTGAAAAGCTCGGCCCCCAGCGCATCGTCTTCAATGTGGAACTTTTCGTGCCCTACAGCGCATCCACCCCCACGCAAGACGACCTGGCCGAGGTGGTGGACTACGACTTCATCCGCGAGGTGATTGCGCGCCGGGTGGCCCAAGGCCACATCGTGCTGCAAGAGACTTTGTGCGACGACCTGATGCGCGAGCTGATCGCCCACCCACAGGTGCAGGCGGTGCGCCTGTCCAGCTGCAAACCCGATGTGTACCCGGACTGCGAAGCGGTTGGGGTGGAAATTTTTCAGACCAAAAGCCCGACATGAAAACCCCAGCCGGACACCAAACCCTGGAGCTGACCGGTTTGCGCTTTGACGCGAATCTGGGCATCCTGGAGCACGAAAAAACCGACCCGCAACCGATTCAGGTGGATGCTGAATTGAACTTGGGCACGCAACCCCTGCTGCCCAGCGACGACGACATCCATTCGGTGCTGGACTACCGCAAAGTGCGCAAAATCATCATCGACGAATGCACTGCCGAGCACATCAACCTGCTGGAAACGCTGATCGGCAAAGTCTCGAACCGCCTGATGCAGTTGCCCGGCGTGTTGGGCGTGCGCGTCAAGATTGCCAAACTTGAAATTTTTGAAGACTGCGAAGTGGCCATTCGCATGGAAACCGGACAGTGGTGAACCTCATGAACACAGACACAGACACAGAAGCCGACAACGCCTGGATTCAAGCGCAAGCCGAATCAGAGGCCGCCAAAGCCATCAAGATCGAGCGAGAAACCCACAAGCTCGAAAAACGCTTGTGCCGCCAAATGGGCCAAGCCATCAGTGACTTCAACCTGATCGAAGCGGGCGACCGCATCATGGTCTGCATGTCGGGCGGCAAAGACAGCTACGGCATGCTCGACATCCTGCTCAAGATGAAGGCCCGCGCGCCGGTCGACTTCGAGCTGGTGGCGGTCAACCTGGACCAAAAACAACCGGGTTTCCCTGAGCACATCCTGCCTGCATACCTCAAAGAGCTGGGCGTGGAGTTCCACATCGAGACACAAGACACCTACTCGATCGTGAAAGACAAGATCCCCGAAGGCAAGACCATGTGCAGCCTGTGCTCGCGTCTGCGCCGGGGCATTTTGTACCGCGTGGCGCGTGAGTTGAAGTGCAACAAGTTGGCGCTCGGCCACCACCGCGACGACATGCTGCAGACCTTCTTTTTGAACATGTTTTTTGGCGGCAAGCTCAAGGGCATGCCCCCAAAGCTGGTCAGCGACAACGGCGAGTTCATGGTGATCCGGCCACTGGCCTATGTGGCCGAGTCCGACCTGATCCGTTGGGCAGCGCACCGACAGTTCCCCATCATCCCGTGCACCCTGTGTGGCAGCCAAGAAAACTTGCAACGACTGCAGGTGGGCAACATGCTGCGCGAGTGGCAAAAGAAGCACCCTGGCAGGATTGAAAACATGTTCTCGGCTTTGCAAAACGTGGTGCCCTCGCATTTGATGGACCCCAAGCTGCACGGCTTCAAGGACCTGAAAATCACGGGCATCGAATCGGACGACGGCGACAAGGCTTTTGACGAAGAAGAGTTCAAGGAATCCTCCTTGCCGGGCATCCAGGTCATTTCCATGTGAACCATCCAGAGGGCATCTTCATGAACACGATCGTTCGGCGTTTTTCCTTGGCCTTGGCCGCAGCGGCCCTGGGTCTGCTGTCGGGTTGTGCATCGATGCGCTTGATCGACAGCGATGTGATATCGGTCCCGGCCGTGCCTGCGGGCATGAGCCTGCAAGGCGCCACCTACCGGTTTGAACGCCTGCCCTCTCAGGCCAACAACCCCGAAGCGGGCTTGGCCGAACAGCAAGCCCAAGCCGCCATGACCGCCGTGGGCTTGGTGCGCGACGATGCCAATGCACAACTGAGTGTGATGGTCGGCTTCAGCGGCAACAGCTACCTGGCCGACCCATGGGGCCGACCACTCGGACCCGGATGGTCACCGCATGGCAACATCTCCATTGGTACGGGTTTTGGCGGCAATTTCGGGTCACACATTGGCATCGGCATGGGCATGCGCTTTCCGCCGCCCACCCATTACCGCCGTGAAGTCAGTTTGATCCTGCGTGACCTCAAATCAGGTCAAGTGGTCTACGAAACCCGGGCCAGCCACGCGGGCCCATGGAGCGACAGCGTGCCGATTTTTGCCACGCTGTTTCAAGCCGCACTGGCCAACTTTCCCAACCCACCCGCAGGCTTGCGGCGCGTGAACATCGAGTTGCCGCGCTGAGCGGTTCACCCCCATGGACGTCACCCGCATTCTGGCCATTCGCCACGGTGAGACCGCTTGGAACGTGGAGACACGTCTCCAAGGCCACTTGGACATCCCCCTCAACGACACCGGGCTGCAGCAAGCCGATCGCTTGGCCCGTGCATTGACCGGACGTGAAACGGTGGACGCCATCTATGCCAGTGACCTGTCCCGGGCCCACACCACGGCGCAAGCGCTGGCCCATGCCATGGGACACACCGTTCGCACGCATGAGGGCCTGCGCGAGCGGCATTTTGGCGTGTTCCAAGGGCGCACCTTTGCCGAAGTGGAATCCGAGTGGCCCGAGCACGCTGTGCAATGGCGCAAACGGATACCCGACTGGACACCTCCGGGCGGAGGCGAATCACTGCTGGTTTTGCATCAGCGCATCATGAACAGCGTGAACGAGTTGGCTGCCCAACATACAGGGCAACAAATTGTGTTGGTGGCCCATGGCGGTGTGCTGGACGTTTTGTACCGCGCCGCCACCCGCCTGGATCATCAGGCACCTCGCACCTGGTCGCTCACCAACACCGCGGTCAACCGCTTGTTGTGGACACCTGAGGGCTTGTCCTTGGTGGGATGGGGTGACACATCCCACCTGGACGCACTGGCCAAAGACGAATCGTCTTTATGAACCGCTGTTTTGCAGCGCGGCGATGCGCTCTTCGATCGGCGGGTGGGTGCTGAACAACTGACCCATGCCACCCGCAATGCCCATGGCGGCCATGGTTTTGGGCAACTCGGCAGTGTGCACACCGCCCAAACGGGCCAAGGCGTTGATCATCGGCTGCTTGCGGCCCATCAGTTGGGCCGCGCCTGAATCCGCGCGGAACTCGCGCTGGCGGCTGAACCAGGCCACGATGATGGCTGCCACGAAGCCCAACAAAATGTCCATCACGATGGTGGTGATGTAGTAGCCCATGCCGGGTCCGGTGTTCTCGCTGTCGCCCTTGCGCAAAAAGCTGTCCACCGCGTAACCCACCACGCGCGAGATGAACACCACAAAGGTGTTCATGACGCCCTGGATCAGGGTCATGGTGACCATGTCGCCGTTGGCAATGTGCGCCACTTCGTGGGCGATCACCGCTTCGATTTCTTCGTGCGTCATGTTTTGCAACAAGCCGGTGGACACCGCCACCAAAGCCGAGTCACGGAAAGCGCCTGTCGCAAAAGCGTTGGGGTCACCCTCAAATATGCCGACTTCGGGCATACCGATGCCGGACTTGTCAGCGAACTTGCGCACCGTGTCCAGGATCCAGGCTTCGTCTGCATTGGCAGGCTGGGTGATGACCTTGACACCGGATGTCCACTTGGCCATG
>JACDQO010000445.1 GCA_015657605.1 Limnohabitans sp.
AGCCGGTCATGCTGGGCATGCGGCGCGGATTGCCCATGAGTTTCATTTTGTGGACGCCGCATTCGCGCAGGATTTGCGCCCCAACGCCATAGGTGCGCAAGTCCATCTTGCCGCGCTCAGGCGCTTGGGCTGAGCGGGCACGGCCTTCAAACTGGGCCAGCAACTGGTCAGCCGATTCGCCGCAGTTGAGCAAGACCGCCACGCCACAGCCTTGGGTGTTGATGTAGCCCAAGCTGGCGTCGAGGCCCCAAGAATGCATGGCACGGTTGACTTCAAGGGCATCCATGACCGACAGGGGTTCGTGCACGCGCACAGCCACTTCCGATTCGGCCGTCCACTCGCCCTTGACCAAGGCCAGGTGCACAGCTTGGTTGGTTTGGTCGCGAAAGGCGTGGGCGGTGAACTCGCCATGTGCGGTTTGCAAAGGGCGGCTGCCCAGGCGCTCGACCAAGGATTCGTTGCGGCTGCGGTGCTCGATCAAGTCGGCAATCGTGCCGATTTTCAGGCCGTGCTCGGCTGCAAAGAGTTGCAGATCGGGCAGGCGGGCCATGGTGCCGTCGTCTTTCATGATCTCGCAGATCACCGATGAGGGTGAGCAGCCAGCCATGGCGGCGAGGTCGCAGCCGGCTTCGGTGTGGCCTGCACGCATGAGCACGCCGCCATCCACGCTGAGGGGGAAGATGTGACCGGGTTGTACCAAGTCGGTGGGCTGGCTGGTCTTGGCCACGGCCGCTTGTACGGTGCGGGCACGGTCGGCGGCCGAAATGCCGGTGGTCACGCCCTCGGCGGCTTCGATCGACACTGTAAACGCCGTGCTGTAGAAAGTGCCGTTGCGGGCCGCCATGGGCGGGAGCTTTAAAAATTCGCAGCGTTCGCGGGTGAGTGTCAGGCAAATCAGGCCCCGACCAAATCGGGCCATGAAGTTGATGGCTTCTGGGGTGACGTGGTCGGATGCCAAGACCAGATCGCCTTCGTTTTCGCGGTCTTCTTCGTCAACGAGGATGACCATGCGACCGGCTTTCATCTCGGCCACGATCTCTTCAACAGGCGAAATGGCCACAGGTGTCGGTTGCGCGGGGGCGTTCATGGCGTGTCTCTATTCAAAGTTTTTAAGAGGCTTGCGGCAACAAGCCAGCGCTGAGCATGCGCTCCACGTAGCGGGCCACGGTGTCGATTTCGAGGTTGACCCGGCTGCCCGCTTGAAGGCTGCCCAGGGCAGTGTTGTCGACGGTGTGGGGAATCAGGTTGATGCTGATCTCGCAGCCATCGGCCAAATCGGCCACACGGTTGACCGTGAGGCTCACACCATTGACCGTGATCGAGCCTTTGTAGGCGAGGTATTTGGCGAGCTTGTGCGGGGCCAGTACGCGCAATTCCCAGCTTTCGCCGATTTGCGCGAAATGGCTGATATGCCCTACGCCGTCCACATGACCCGAAACGATGTGTCCGCCCAAGCGGTCGTGGGCACGCAGCGCTTTTTCCAGATTGACAGTGCCTTGCTGGTCCAAGCCGCTGGTTTTGTCCAGGGATTCGGCTGAGATGTCGATCGTGAACTGGCGGCTTTCGGGGCTGAAGGTGGTGACGGTCATGCAAGCGCCGTTCAGGGCGATGCTGTCGCCCAAGCCCACATCGTCGAGGTACCCGGCGGGGGCCTCGATGGTGAGGCGCTTGCCATGGTGTAAAGAGCGACCCAGGTCGTGGATGGCGACGATTCGCCCCACGCCGGTGATGATTCCGGTAAACATAGCGGTGTATTTTCGCAGGTAAAGAGGGTGAATCGGCTGGCAGCACCATAAAAATGCAGGGTCTGAATGCCTTCTGCCTTGGTTTTCAGGCCCTTTGGCTCAGGGTAAACCAAGGCGGCATGTCTTTCACGGTGTGCCTAAAATGG
>JACDQO010000446.1 GCA_015657605.1 Limnohabitans sp.
AGAACACCTGATTGGCATGTTCCGCGAAGACTTCGAATTCCATGCCGGAGCGGCCCCCTCGCATTTGGGCAGCACAAGGCCTGCGGCAGAGAACGTGGCTCCAGCTGTGCCCGCGCATGTGGCTGCACCTATCGCATCATCTGTAGTACCCCCCGTTGCAGCAGTTGTTTCAGCAACGGCACCCGCCCGCACCGACACGCTGACCACCGACACCGTTCAAAAGGTCGCTGTCCCCGCCCAAGCCGCTTCGAACCAGGCCACTTGGAGCCCCGAAGCCGAAAAAGAGCTGGGCAAGATCCCGTTCTTTGTGCGGGGCAAAGCGCGCCGCAACACCGAACGATTTGCCCAAGACCAGGGCGTGGCGACCATCACCGTGGAGACGCTCTACGATGCCAAAGCCCATTACAGCCGGTAAACAGGCATCCTCAACAACACCCCGCATGAGCGTGGTGCTGTTGACCATGGACAGCCACCTGGCCAGCGCCGCCGAGAGCGCCGCCGAGCGCCTGGCACGCGATGTGCCCGGCTTGCACCTGCAAACCCACAGCGCCTCGGCCTGGCGCGACAGCGAACAGGCCCTGGCCGCGTGCTTGGCTGCCGTGGCGCAAGCCGATCTGGTCATCGTCACCATGCTCTTCATGGAAGACCATTTCTTGCCGGTGCTGGACGCCCTGCAGGCGCGCCGCGAACACTGCGACGCCATGGTTTGCATCATGTCGGCCCCGCAAGTCAGCCAACTCACCCGCATGGGCAAGCTGGTCATGGGACGCGAATCGAGTGGCCTGATGGCCTTGCTCAAAAAGCTGCGCCCCAGCGCGAAAAACAAAGACACGGGTTCCGAGACCGGTGCACCCTCGAGCGCCGGGGCCAAGCAAATGGCCATGCTGCGCCGCCTGCCCAAACTGCTGCGTTTCATTCCCGGCACCGCGCAAGACCTGCGCCTGTTCTTCTTGACCATGCGCTACTGGTTGGCCGGCTCTGAGCACAACATCGAGCACCTGGTCAAAACCTTGGTGCACCGCTACGCCCAAGGCCCACGAGAGCCGATGCGCGCTTTGGCCCAGCCGGAAGACCCGATCGAATACCCCGAGGTAGGCCTGTACCACCCGCAGATGAAAAACCGCATCAGCGAACAGCTGAGCGACCTGCCCGGCCACGGCCGCAAAGACCAGCCCGCCGTGGGCTTGCTGCTGCTGCGCTCGTATTTGCTGGCCGGCAACACCGCGCATTACGACGCGGTCATCGCCTCGCTGCAAGCGCGGGGCCTGCGCGTGATTCCCGCCTTTGCCAGCGGTCTCGATGCCCGCCCGGCCATGGACCGCTTTTTCAAGCAAGGCACGGGCACGAAAATCCAATCCTTGGTGTCGCTCACCGGTTTCTCGCTCGTCGGTGGCCCGGCCTACAACGACGCCAGCGCCGCCGAAGTGGCGCTCAGCGAACTCGATGTGCCCTACATCGCCGCACACCCGCTGGAGTTCCAATCGATTGAGCAATGGGGCGACTCCACCCGTGGCCTGCTGCCGGTGGAAAACACCATCATGGTGGCCATCCCCGAACTCGACGGCTCGATCTTGCCCATGGTCTACGGCGGCCGCCCCGGCCCCGCCGGGCAAACCTGCCACGGCTGCGACAAGCGCTGCACCTTCCCCAGCGGCCCCCGCAGCCAAGACATGTTCACCTGCAGCGAGCGTACCGAGATGCTGACGGCCCGCGTCGAACGCCTGGTGCGCCTGCGCGACAAACCACGCGCCGACCGCAAGCTGGCCATTGTGTTGTTCAACTTCCCGCCCAACGCAGGCAGCGTGGGCACGGCCGCTTACCTGTCGGTTTTCCAGTCGCTCTTCAACACCTTGCAGCGTTTGTCGCTCGAGGGCTACCAAGTCACGTTGCCAGACAGCGTGGACGACCTGCGCAACCGCCTGTTGCACGGCAACGCCAGCCAGTACGGCACGCAGGCCAATGTGCTGCACGCCATCGACACAACCCACCACGTGCAAAACGAGCGCTGGCTCAATGAGATCGAAGCGCAATGGGGCCCTGCCCCCGGCAAACACCTGACGAATGGCCAGTCCATCTTTGTG
This sequence comes from Limnohabitans sp., assembly GCA_015657605.1. Lineage (GTDB taxonomy): Bacteria > Pseudomonadota > Gammaproteobacteria > Burkholderiales > Burkholderiaceae_C > Limnohabitans_A. The sequence goes on from JACDQO010000446.1 coordinate 2,082, forward strand.
CTCGGTGCCGACTTTGGCCAAGTGGTAGTCACGGTGCAACCGGGTTTTGGCTACGAGGGCGACCCGATGCGCCTGCTCTTTGAAACCGGCTGCGCCCCCACCCACGCCTTCAGCGCCTTTTACCGCTACCTGCGCGACGACTACGCCGCCGATGCGGTGCTGCACTTTGGCACGCACGGCGCGCTCGAATTCATGCCGGGCAAACAAACCGGCCTGTCGGCCCAGTGCTGGCCCGACCGCCTGATCGGTGCGCTGCCCAACATCTACCTCTACGCCGCCAACAACCCGTCTGAAGGTGCCCTCGCCAAACGCCGGGGCGCAGCCACGCTGGTGAGCTACCTCACCCCCTCGCTCACCCACTCGGGCTTGTACAAAGAACTGGTCAGCCTTCAGCAGTCGATTGAGCGCTGGCAGCAAATGGGCCCCAGACCAAGCCCCAGGACCGCGAGAGCCTGACCACATTGATCCGCGAACAAGCACAAAGCATCGACTTGTCCGTTCCAGCCCATCAGGCGGCAGAACCCACCGCCTGGATCGAGCAACTGCAAAACCAATTGCTCGAACTCGAATACGCCCTGATCCCCGAAGGGCTGCACGTCATGGGCCAAGCCCCCACCCGCGAGCAGCGTTTGGGCACCCTCAAAGTCATGGCCGACGCCATGGGTTTGACAGCCGCCCAGAACGCCACTTTGATGGAAGCCCTCGTCGACGGCGCCAGCGAAGCGCAACTGAGCGCACAGTTCAGCACCGAACTGAATGCCAGCGACAAAGCCCAAGCCGAGACGCTGCGCCAACTCGTGCGTAGCAACCGCCTGTTGGGCGAAGACCACGAAATGCAAGGCCTGATGAGGGCTCTGGACGGCCGTTACCTGCAACCCGCCCCTGGCGGCGACCTGATCCGCAATGCCAACGTGCTGCCCACTGGGCGCAACCTGCACGGCCTCGACCCCTTCCGCATGCCATCGGCCTTTGCGGTACGCGATGGCATGCGCCAAGCCGACAAACTCTTGGCCCGTTACCAGCAAGACCACCAAGCCTTGCCCGAAACCGTGGCCATGGTGCTGTGGGGCACCGACAACCTCAAGACCGAAGGCAGCCCCATGGCGCAAGCCCTGGCCTTGATGGGCGCAGCCCCGCGCTTTGACAGCTACGGCCGCTTGGCGGGCGCGCAGCTGATTCCTTTGGCAGAACTGGGTCGCCCCCGCATCGACGTGGTCATCACCTTGTCGGGCATCTTCCGCGACCTGCTGCCCATGCAAATCCGCTTGCTGGCCGAAGCCGCGTTTTTGGCCGCCAATGCCGATGAACCCGTTGAGCAAAACTTTGTGCGCCAACATGCCCTGGCCTACCTGGCCGAGCACGAAGGCAGCACCATGGAGTGCGCCGCGCTGCGCGTGTTCGGCAACACCGAAGGCGCGTACGGCGCGAACGTGAACCACCTGATCGACAGCAGCTGCTGGGAAAACGAAAACGAACTGGGCGACGCCTTCACCCAGCGCAAAGGTTTTGCCTACGGCCGTGAAGGCCGTCCGGTGCGCAACACCTCGGTGCTGCAAAGCGCGTTGGCCAGTGTGTCGCTGACCTACCAAAACCTCGACTCGGTCGAGCTGGGCGTGACCAGCATCGACACCTACTTTGACACCCTGGGCGGCATCAGCCGCGCCGTGCTGCAGGCCAAACACCAGCGCGACGGCAACGCCGCCGAAGCCCCGCCCGTCTTCATTGGCGACCAGACCCAAGGTGACGGCGTGGTGCGCAGCCTGACCGAACAAGTGGCGCTGGAAACCCGCAGCCGCATGCTCAACCCCAAGTGGCACGAAAGCATGTTGCAACACGGCTACGAGGGCGTGCGCCAGATCGAAGCGCACCTGACCAACACCATGGGCTGGTCGGCCACCACAGGGCAAGTGCAGCCCTGGGTGTACCAACAGCTGGCCCAGACCTTTGTGCTGGACCCCGCCATGCGCGAGCGCATGGCCCAGCTCAACCCCACCGCATCGGCCAAAGTGGCCAACCGCCTGCTGGAGGCCACCCGCCGCCAGTACTGGCAACCCGACGCCGAGACCATGTCAGCTTTGCTGCGTGCCGGCGAAGAACTTGAAGACCGCCTTGAAGGCATACAAGAAGGACTCCCAGCATGATCGAAACCACCAGCATCCCCGTGAACAGCATCCAGAGGGTACGCGGCGCAGACGGCGAAGGCAGTGTGCAGTTCCAGATGGACCCCACCGTCAAGATCGGCACCGCCAAGGTGTTTGCGGTCTACGGCAAGGGCGGCATTGGCAAGAGCACCACGTCGTCCAACCTGTCGGTGGCCTTCAGCAAGCTGGGCAAGCGCGTGCTGCAAATCGGTTGCGACCCCAAGCACGACTCCACCTTCACCCTGACCAAAAAACTGATGCCCACCGTGATCGACGCGCTCGAAACGGTGGACTTCCATGCCGAAGAGCTGCGCCTCGATGACTTCGTTTTCAAAGGCTACAACGGCGTGATGTGCGTCGAAGCCGGTGGACCACCCGCGGGCACCGGCTGCGGCGGTTACGTGGTCGGCCAGACCGTGAAGCTGCTCAAAGAACACCACCTGCTCGAAGACACCGACGTGGTGATTTTTGACGTGCTGGGCGACGTGGTCTGTGGCGGTTTTGCCGCGCCACTTCAACACGCTGACCGCGCCCTCATCGTCACCGCCAACGACTTCGATTCCATCTTCGCGATGAACCGCATCGTGCAAGCGATTGGTGCCAAAGCCAAAAACTACAACGTGCGTTTGGGCGGTGTGATCGCCAACCGCAGCGACGCGACAGACCAGATCGACAAGTACAACGCGGTCACCGGCCTCAAAACCATGGCGCACTTTCCCATGCTCGACGAGATCCGCAAGAGCCGTTTGCAAAAGTGCACCCTGTTCGAGCTGGAGCCGACACCCGCTGTCAAAGCCGTGCAAGACGAGTACCTGCGTCTGGCCGCTGCGCTTTGGTTGGGCGCCGATGCGCTGCCGTCCATCCCGATGAAAGACCGCGACATTTTTGACCTGCTGGGTTCGACTGATCACCCACCAGAAAGCACACCATGAACAGCACCACCGCTTACGAACAACGCCGCAGCCAGATCGAGCACTACTTTGACCGCACGGCGGCCGACGCCTGGGCACGCCTGACTTCCAACGAGCCGGTGGGCCGCATCCGCGCCACCGTGCGCGCTGGGCGCGACACCATGCGCGAGACCCTGCTGTCGTGGTTGCCCCAAGACCTGCGCGGCAAGCGCGTGCTGGACGCCGGTTGCGGCACTGGCGCGCTGGCCCTGCAAGCGGCCCTGCGCGGGGCTGAGGTGGTGGCGATTGATTTGTCACCCACCTTGGTCAAGCTCGCCGCCGAACGCATGGCGGCCGAGCACCCCACCCTGCCCGGCTCGGTGGAATTCATGTCGGGCGACATGCTCAGCCCCGACTTGGGTCACTTTGACCATGTGGTCTGCATGGACTCGCTCATCCACTACGACAGCGACCAAATCGCCGAAGCTTTGGCCGGTTTGGCCCAGCGCACACGCGGCTCCATGGCCTTCACGTTTGCGCCGCGTACCCCACTCTTGGCCCTGATGCACAGCGCGGGCCGACTGTTTCCACGCAGCGATCGCTCGCCTTCGCTCTCGCCCGTGGCGCATGCCGACTTGCTGCAACGCATGCAAAACCACCCCGAGTTACAGGGCTGGCAAGGCGCACGCATGCAGCGCGTGGCCAGCGGTTTTTACACCTCTCAAGCCTGGGAGTGGACCCGCTCATGAAACTGCGCGTCCCCATGCCCCGCTGGTTCACGGCCTATGGCACGCGCTTCATGCCGTTTGCCGATGCGGCCTCGCCCGAGCTGCCGATGGCGCGCCTCTTGCGCCTGTCGCTGTTCCAGGTGGTGATCGGCATGGTGACGGCGCTCTTGGTGGGCACGCTCAACCGGGTCATGATCGTCGAGCTGCAAGTGCCCGCTTGGTGGGTGGCACTGGCTGTGGCCATCCCCATGGTGTTCGCACCGCTGCGCACCCTGATCGGTTACCGCAGCGACACGCACCCCTCGGCGCTGGGACTGCGCCGCATTCCGTATTTGTGGACCGGCACCTTGCTGCTGTTTGGCGGCCTGTCCATCATGCCGTTTGCCTTGTTGCTGCTGTCCGAGCCCGAGGCCGCCAACCTGTGGGTGGGGCAACTGGGTGCTTGCCTGGCTTTTGTCTTGGTGGGCACCGGCATTCAGGTCACACAAACCGCGGGCATGGCGCTGGCGCACGATTTGGCCAACGACGACAAGCGCCCTCGCGTGGTGGCCTTGCTCTACAGCATGCTGCTGGTGGGCATGATCGCCAGCAGCGCGGTGTTTGGCTGGTTGCTCGCCGACTTCAGCCCCCAAAAACTCATCCAGCTGGTGCAAGGCTGCGCCGTCATGGTGGCGGTGATGAACTTGGCCTCGCTTTGGAAACAAGAGGCTCGGAGCGCCAAGCGCGGCCGCCGCGAAGCCGAGGGCTTTGCCAGCAGCTGGCGTGACCTGATGGCCCAACCGCAGATGCGCCGCTTTTTGTGGACCCTGGCTCTGGGCACCTTCGCCTTCAACATGCAAGACATCGTGCTTGAGCCTTATGCGGCCGAGATCCTGAAACTCGACGTGGGCGCGACCAGCGCCCTCACGGCTTTGAGTGCTGGTGGCGCTTTGCTGGCATTCCTGTTGTCAGCCCGATGGCTGTCCGGCGGCATGCACGCCTGCCGCCTGGCCAGCCTGGGTGTGCTGCTGGGCTTGCCCGCGTTTGCGATGGTGATTTTCTCGGGCCCGCTCGAAGCGGCTTGGATGTTCCGCACCGGCGTGGGTCTGATCGGTTTCAGCGGCGGTTTGTTTTCTGTGGGCATGCTGGTCACGGCCATGGGCATGGCAGCGGACGGCAGCCCCATGGGCAAGCTCGGTGGTTTGGTGATTGGCACTTGGGGCGCTGTGCAAGCCACCAGCGCGGGCGCGGCCATGGCGCTGGGCGGGGCTTTGCGCGACGGCGTGTCGGTGCTGGCCATGTCGGGCGCTTTGGGCGAGGTGCTGGTCACCCCCATCACCGCCTACAGCTTCGTCTACCACCTGGAAATGTATTTGTTGTTTGTCGTGCTGGTGGCCTTGGGCCCGATGCTGCGCGCCAGCCGTTTGGCAGCGCGCGCGCAGGCCCCAAGAAGCCAGCACCCCCCAACCCTTGGCCTGGCGCAACTGCCGGGCTGATGCACCGA
>JACDQO010000447.1 GCA_015657605.1 Limnohabitans sp.
CCATCGGGTTGAGCCCGCCCGCATTGCAAACGAATTTGACCCCGCGCGGCTGCATCAAAGGCCACAGGCGCATCAGCATGGGCACCACATCGCGGGCATAGCCCAGAGCAGGGTCGCGTTGCCGGTCTTTTTGCAAGATGGCCAGTGTGAGTTCGGCCAGGTGGTCGCTGGCGATGTATTGCACCTGGCCGCGCTCAATGCTGGCCACCACGGGTTCCCAGTTGTCGCCATAAAAGCCCAGGCCCGAACCGATGCGAATGGATTGCTTCATGGGGCGATATTGAAGCCTTGTGTATAGACCGTAATGGGGGACAACCCCTAGGAAAAGTCTCTTCTAAGACAACCATAATCGCACGGTCGTTCGTAAAAGTTGGAGGCCGCCTGCGGTGGGTCCCATAACTCCCTCTTTTGACGTGCGTTGCAAGACATTCAACCAAAGGAGACAGGCGTGCAATTGCTGCAACTGCTGATCAGCGGTGTGGCCCAGGGCTGTATTTACGGACTCATTGCCCTGGGTTTCGTGCTGATTTACAAGGCCACCGAAACGGTGAGCTTTGCCCAGGGCGACCTGATGATGGTGGGGGCCTTTTCGGGCCTGGCTGCCATGACACTGCTGGGTTTCCCATTTTGGATTGCAGTGCCCTCGGCCATTGTGGCCATGGGCATATTTGGGGTGTTGCTTGAACGCTTGGTCATCCGCCCCATCCTGGGCCAGCCGGCTTTCTCCATCGTCATGCTCACCATCGGCGTGGGTTATGTGTTGCGCGGCCTGATCACCATGATCCCCGATGTGGGCACCGACACCCACACCATGCCTGTACCCTATGCAGGCGAGGTTTTGCGCTTGGGCGGTTTGGTGATCGCGGCTGAACAAATGGTGGTGATCGGCGCTACCGGCATTTTGTGCCTGGGCTTGTTTGCCATGTTCAAGTACAGCAAGCTGGGCATCGCCATGCAGGCGGCCTCGCAAAACCAGCTGGCCGCCTATTACATGGGCATCCCGGTCAAACAGATCAACGGTCTGGTTTGGGGCTTGGCTGCAGGCGTGGCGGCGGTGGCGGGTTTGCTCTTGGCCCCCATCACTTTTGTGCACGCCAACATGGGCTTCATCGGCCTGAAGGCTTTCCCTGCGGCGGTGGTGGGCGGCTTTGGCAGCTTGCCCGGTGCCATTGTGGGCGGTCTGGTGATCGGCATTGTCGAATCGTTCTCGGGTTTTTACCTGCCCGAGGGCTTCAAGGACATCGCGCCCTACATCGTGGTGCTGTTGATGCTGGTGCTCAAGCCGAACGGCTTGTTCGGCGAACAATTGCGCAAGAAAGTCTGAGGCCCCGGCATGCGTTTCATCTTCAAAACCGACTACAACCAGGACGTGAAGCTGGCCAAGCACGGCGGCCATGTGTTTTGGTACAGCCTGCTGGGCTTGTTTCTGGTGGCTGCGCCTTGGGTGGTGCCTGAATACTGGCTGGCCCAACTGACCTTTGTGCTGATCTATGCGGTGGTTGGCCTGGGCCTCATGCTGCTGGCGGGCTTTACCGGCTTGTTCTCGCTGGGTCACGCTGCGTTTTTGGGCGTGGGGGCTTACACGCAGGCCGTCATGGTCAATGCCGGGGTGCCGTTCCCGCTGGCGCTGGTGTGCGCGGGGGTGTTCTCTGCCATTGTGGGCGTCATCGTGGGCTTGCCTGCTTTGCGCGTCAAAGGCATTTACCTGGGCATGGCCACGTTGGCCTTTGGTTTCATTGTCGAAGAGGGCATGGCCCGATGGGAAAGCGTGACAGGCGGCAACGCGGGCCTGATGGTCGGTTACCCCGCTATTGGCAGCTGGACCTTGGACAGCACCGAATCGTTTTATTTCCTGTGCCTGCTGGTGACCGTGGGGGCCACGCTGGCCATCGTCAACCTGCTGCGTTCGTCAACGGGCCGCGCCTTTGTGGCCATCCGCGATTCTGAAATTTCTGCCCAAAGCATGGGCATCCACCTGGCGCGCTACAAGACGCTGTCCTTTGCCTTGTCGGCCGCGCTGGCGGGCATTGGCGGTGCTTTGTATGCGCACAAAATCCAGTTCCTCTCGCCTGAGCAGTTCAGCATCATCCAGTCAATTGACTTGCTCTTGATGGTGGTGATCGGCGGCTTAGGCTCGATCCACGGCGCGTTCCTCGGTGCGATTTTCCTGATCGTCATGCCGCAGCTGATCGCTTTGGGCAAAGACTTTTTGCCAGCCGCTATTGGCGGTGCCGCCGGTTTGCAGGGTACGGTCTACGGCATGGTGCTGATTGCCTTTGTGCTGTTTGAGCCCATGGGCCTGTATGGCCGCTGGCTCAAGGTGCGCACCTGGTTCCAGCTGTTTCCGTTTTACCGCCGTGGCCTGTTCAAGCGCCAAAAATCGTTCCAGAAGTCGGACCGCCTGAAATGAACGCAGACATCCTTTTATCCGCCCAAGACCTGAGCGTTCGCTTTGGTGGCGTGCTGGCCGTCAACAAGGTCAGCTTCGACGTCAAGCGCGGCGAGGTCTTCACCCTGATTGGCCCCAACGGCGCAGGCAAGACCACCGTGTTCAACCTGATCAGCCGCATCTACACGCCCACCACGGGTGTGATTGATTTCGCTGGGCCGCAAGGCACGCTGCGTCTGACCGATCAACAGCCCCACCAAATCGCCAGTTTGGGCATTGCCCGCACGTTTCAAAACATTGAATTGTTTGAGCACGCCACCGTGCTGCAAAACCTTCTGATCGGCCGCCACACGCACCGCAAGACGGGCTTGTGGAGTGAAATGTTCTTCAGCGCCAAAACCCGTGCCGCCGAAATCGAAGCACGCGAAAAAGTCGAGGAAGTCATTGACTTTCTGGACCTGCAACACCACCGCGATTCGATGGTGGCGGGCCTGCCTTATGGTGTGCGCAAAGTGGTCGAGTTGGCCCGCGCCCTGTGCACCGAGCCCAAGCTGCTGCTGCTCGATGAGCCTTCGTCAGGTCTGAACGTCGAGGAAACCGACGACATGGCGTTCTGGATCTCGGACATCAAAAACGAGCTGGGCATCACCGTGCTCATGGTCGAGCACGACATGAGCTTGGTCTCCAAAGTGTCCGACCGCGTGCTGGCCATGAGCCAAGGCGAAGAACTCGCCACCGGCACGCCCAGCCAGGTGCAAAGCGACCCCGGCGTCATCGAGGCCTATTTGGGCTCGGTGGACGACGTGTCTGCCTTGCGCCGTGAAAACCATGTGCCCGGAGGTGCCGCATGAGCGCAGCCACCCAGACCCTGAACACGACGCCCGAGGCAGCCGATGACAACGTCATGCTCAAGCTGCTCAACGTCGAGAGCGCCTACGGCCCGATCAAGGCGATTCGCGGCGTGAGCTTGCAGGTGCGGCGCGGTGAGATCGCCACCGTGCTCGCTCCAATGGCAGCGGGCAAGACCACCATCTTGAAAAACCATCAGCGGCATCCATCGACCCGCGCAAGGGCTCGATCGAGTTCAAGGGCCAAAGCATCACCGCACAAGACCCTGCTTTTATTGTGCAAAGCGGCCTGATGCATGTGCCCGAAGGGCGCGAAGTGTTCCCGCTCCTGTCGATCCGCGACAACCTTTTGATGGGCGCCTACACCCGCAAGGACCGCGATGGCGTGGCGCGCGACATGGAAGCCGTATACAACTATTTCCCCATCCTGCGCGAGCGGGCAGCGCAAGACGCGGGCTTGCTCTCGGGTGGCCAGCAGCAGATGCTGGCGATCAGCCGTGCCCTGATGGCCAACCCCGATTTGATCTTGCTGGACGAGCCCAGCTTGGGCCTGTCCCCAAAGCTGACCAAAGAAATCTTCGAGATCGTGGTGCGCATCAACCGCGAACGCGGCACCACCATCTTGCTGGTCGAGCAAAACGCCAACATGGCGCTCAACGCCGCGGACTATGGCTATGTTTTGGAAAACGGCCGCATTGTGATGGAAGACACCTGTGCCCGTTTGCGTGAAAAAGAGGACATCAAGGAGTTCTACTTGGGCATGAAGGAAGAGGGCGTGCGCGCGACCGCCGTTGGAAAAAGAAGAAAACCTGGAGATAAAACATGAGCCAACTCTGGGACACCTCCGGCATTGCGCCGCAAAAAAATATCGTCATGGCGGGCGAGACCATCCCCGCCATTTTTTGGAATGCGGTGGCCGCACGCGGCCCCAATGTCTGGATGCGCCAAAAAGAACTGGGCATCTGGCGCAGTTGGACTTGGGACAAGACCGCCCAGTCCGTGCGCGAGATCGGCCACGGCCTGATGGCACTGGGCTTTGAGGCCCGGCACACCGCCTCCATCTTGTCCAACACCAACATCGAATGGGTATTGTGCGACTTGGCCGTGCTGAGCGCCGGTGGCGTGTCCAACGGCATCTACCCGACCGACGCGGCCGAGCAGGTGCATTACCTCTGCGAAGATTCGGGCACCCGCGTGCTGTTTGTCGAAGACGACGAGCAGCTGGACAAAGCCTTGGCCGTGCGAGACACCTTGCCCTTGTTGCAAAAGATCGTGGTGTTCGACATGGAGGGTCTGCGCGACTTCCACGACCCGATGGTCATCAGCTTGGAACAGCTGCAAGCCCTGGGCCGCGAACACGCCCAGCAACACCCCGACATGCTCTTGCAGCGCAGCGCTGCCTGCAAGCCCGAAGAGCTGGCCATTTTGGTCTACACCTCGGGCACCACC
>JACDQO010000448.1 GCA_015657605.1 Limnohabitans sp.
AAACAATACCTCGACCTCGGCGCGCAAAACATTTTGGTGCCCATGGTTGATACGGCCGAGCAAGCGGCGCAATTGGTGCAGGCCATGCGCTACCCGCAGGACGACGGCCAGGGCGGCGTGCGCGGCATGGCCGGGGCTCGCGCCTCGCGCTGGGGCCACTACCCGGATTACTTCAAGCGTGCCAACCAAGAGGTCTGCTTGTTGGTGCAAGTCGAATCACGCGAGGCATTGAAGAACTTGGATGCGATTGCCGCTACACCGGGGGTGGACGGCGTGTTCATTGGCCCGGCCGATTTGTCGGCCAGCATGGGCCATGTGGGCAATGCCGCGCACCCCGAAGTGCAGGCGGCCATTGAAGACGCCATCGCCCGCATCCTGAAGGCAGGCAAGGCGCCGGGCATCCTGTCGCCTGACCGCCAACTGGCCGCGCATTACCTGTCGCTGGGCGCGCTGTTTGTAGCCGTGGGCCTGGACACCCAACTCTTGATGCGCCACACCACCGATTTGGCGGCGCACTTCAAGTCGAGCTTGCCCGTTGCTGCACGCGTTAAAGGCGCAACGTATTAATTGGTTAATTGGGTCAGATCCCAATTCAATGAAGGAAACCACGATGTTCCCCACACCCCAACCGGTCGTACCCTCGCTGCAAGCGCGGGTGCACCCCGATGAATGGCAAGCCCGCTTGGAGCTGGCCGCTTGTTACCGTGTTTTTGCCCTGCTCGGCTGGACCGAGATGATCTACAACCACATCACGCTGCGCCTGCCCGACAGCGTCACGGGCGGCGAGAAACACTTTTTGATCAACCCCTTTGGCCTGCATTACAGCGAGGTCACGGCCAGCAATTTGGTCAAAATCGATGTGCAAGGCCGTGTGCTGGATGGCTCGCCATACCCCGTCAACCCGGCGGGCTTCACGGTGCATGCCGCGGTGCACGAAGGCCTGGCCGGAGCGCATTGCGTGATGCACACCCACACCACGGCGGGCGTGGCGGTGGCCTGTGTGCAAGGCGGTCTGCAGCAGACCAATTTTTACAGCGCCCAGTTGCACAACATGGTGGCCTACCACGACTTTGAAGGCATCACCATCCACGCCGAAGAAGCGCCGCGCCTGCTGCGCAGCATTGGCGACAAACAAGCCGTCATCTTGCGCAACCACGGCCTGTTGGCCTGGGGGCACACCTTGTCGCAAACCTTTGCGGTGCTCTGGACCTTGCAGCGCGCCTGCGAAATCCAACTGGCCACTTTCAGCATGGGCCAGCCCATTGCAGTACCTGAAGCCATCGCTGACAAGTGCACCCGAGACGCCTTGCAGTTCAACCCGAACCACGGCGCGGGCCAAGACGTTTTTCAATCGCTGGTGCGCCAAATTGACCGGCAAGACAAAGGGTGGCGCGCATGAAAGTCTGTATCTACGGCGCTGGCGCCATTGGCGGCTGGATCGGGACGCACCTGGCACAGCAAGGCTGCAGCCTGAGCGCTGTGGCGCGAGGCGCCACATTCGAAGCCCTGCAACAAAACGGCTTGGTGCTGCTGCAAGGTGACCAGGAGATCCACACCTCTTTGGTCACCCGCGAGAACCCGGCCGATCTGGGTGTGCAAGACCTGGTGATCGTGGCCGTCAAAGCCCCCGCCATGGCCGACGTGGCTCGGCGCATCGGGCCACTCATCGGCCCCAACACCATGGTGCTCACGGCGATGAACGGCGTGCCCTGGTGGTTTTTGCAAGGCTTTGGCGGAGCCTTGTCGGGCACCACCTTGCAATCGGTGGACCCGTCCGGCGTAATTGCGCAGCACATCCCAGCCGACCGCGTGATCGGCGGTGTGGTGCACTCGAGTTGCTCGGTCGACATGCCCGGTGTGATCCGGCACCACTTTGGCAACGGTTTGATTCTGGGTGAACCCACCGGGGCAGACACAGCGCGCTTGCGCGACCTGGTGGCGCTGTTGACGCAAGCCGGTTTCAATGCCTCGGCGTCGGCACAAATCCAGAAAGACGTTTGGTACAAGCTTTGGGGCAATATGACCATCAACCCCATCAGCGCCTTCACCGGGGCCACGACCGACGTGATCTTGGACGACCCGCTGGTGCGCGGTTTTGTCTCCAGCGTCATGCTCGAAGCCAAGGCCATTGGCGAGCGCATCGGCATTCCGATCGAACAAACGCCCGAAGACCGCCACGCCGTCACGCGCAAGCTCGGGGCCTTTCGCACCTCGATGCTGCAAGATGTGGATGCGGGCAAACCGGTCGAACTCGATGCCCTTGTGGCCTCGGTGCGGGAGTTGGGCCAGTTGACCGGCGTGGTCACACCCTTCACGGATGCCTTGTTGGGCCTCAGTCGCCTGCATGCGCGGGGCCTGGGGCTTTATCCCCAACCATGACCCTGGCAGACCGACCTCAAAGGCCTTGAACCCATGAGCAACCCAGCCGCATCCCGATTGACAGGGGCCGCTTTTGCCACCTTGTTGTTGACCGCCTTCATGATGGGCGCCAACCATGTGGCGGCTCGAACCGCGTTCAACCATGGCTTGGATGTGGTGACGGCCGTCACGGTGCGCAGTGTTCTCACCGCTGTCGTTGTGGCCTTGATCTTGTGGCACCAGAAGGTGGCCTTCAGCGTGCTGCCACAGCAGCGCAAATACCTGGCAGCCGTCGGGGTGCTGATCGCGGTGCAAAGCGTGTGCCTGTACTCGGCGGTGGCGCGTTTGCCGGTGGCGCTGGCTTTGCTGGCTTTCAACACCTACCCGCTGACCACCGCTTTGTGGGCCCGAATGTTGTATGGCCACAAGCCGGAACGCGCCCTCTTGTGGGCCATGCCGGTGATGATGGTTGGATTGGCCTTGGCATTGGATGTGCTGGGCGCGGCGTCTGGCTTGGGGGCTGCTCGGCATTGGGGTGAGATCGGCGCGGGTGTCGGTTTTGCTTTGATCGCGTCGGTGACTTTTGGTTTGGCCTTGGTGCTGACGCAGCACGAAACCGTGGGTGTGGACGGGCGCTTGCGCACCTTCACCTCGCTGACCACGGTGGGTGTTCTGGCCGCCTTGGTGGCCAGCACGCAAGGTGGATTTCAGTGGCCCCAAGCCGAACCGGGCTGGTGGGGTTTGGCGGGGCTGACTTTCTTGTACGGCACGGCCTTCACCATCATGTTCACCGTGCTGCCCAAGCTGGGTGTGGTGGGCAACTCGGCCATCATGAATGTGGAGCCTATTTTTGCGTTGGTGCTGGCCTGGGGCTTGCTGGGTCAGGCGATTGCCCCGATGCAATTGGTGGGGGCAGCGGTGGTGGTGTCCACGGTGATGTGGCTGGGTTTGCGCAAGCCCAAACCTTGAGCGTGGCAGCGGCTGTGGTTGTGGTTGTGTTTTAGCTGTTCAGGCCCTTGACCAAAGGCTGCGCCAATCGCGCGCCCTCTTGCTCCCAAAATGCAGGATCGGCTTGCCGGATGCGGCCTATCGCGTTGCCCATGTGGGCCGCTGCGGCTTGCCTGGCTTGGTCTGCGTTGCCAGCCACGATGGCCGACAAGATGGCCTGGTGTTCTGCCTGCACCTCGGCTGCAAAATCGAGCCTGCGCGCCTCGTTGGCCCGTGTCACTTGGGTGGCGCCATGGAGAAATTGGCTCAGGTACTGCAGTGTCTGGATCAAAAAGGGGTTGCGTGTGGCTTGCGCAATCGCTCGGTGAAAGTTCACGTCTTCGGCCACCCCATTGCCACCGGCCAAGACCGCTTCGTTCAGGGCTTTGACCGCTTGTTCAATGACCAAAATATCCTGGGGGTTGCGCCGCTCGGCGGCCAAAGCGGCCACTTCAGCCTCCAGGGCGCGGCGCACCTCCACCATCTGGACCACCGCATCTTGCGAAGCGGCATGCTGGGCTTCGAAATGCAAAGCGGGAAGGGGCAATTCCAGTTTGACAAACACCCCGCTGCCCTGGCGCGAATCCACCAAGCCCAGCGACTTCAGGCGCGACACCGCCTCTCGCACCACGGTGCGGCTGACCTGAAACTGTTCGGCCAAATTGGCTTCAGTGGGCAACTTGGCGCCCGGTGCCAATCGGCCCTGTTCGATCTCGGCCATCAGCTGTGCGGCCACTTGGTCGGACAGGCGAGCGCCGCTGGAGACGGGTGTGAAATGTTGGCTCATGGACTTGTCATACAAAAAACAAGCTCCAGCATACAGACCTCCGCCGTGCAGCGCTGTCCACCCAGCGCCATGGGGCGTTTTCAGGGTCCATACAAACCCATAAAATTACGTTTAGGTAAACTGATTTATCAATGGTAAATTACCGGCTGGGCACCGCAGGGTGCTTTCAGACCCTTTTGGAGCTCGTCACATGGGTGCTTACGTCAACCCGATTTATCCGTACAAGTCGCCTGCCGACTTGATGGCCACACCGCCGCAGCGCAAACCGCTGATCGTCATTGGTGCTGGGCCGGTGGGCCTGGCCGCTGCCATCGACGCCCGCTTGCAGGGTTTGGAGGTGCTGGTGCTGGACGACGACAAGACCGTGTCCATCGGTTCGCGGGCGGTGTGTTACGCCAAACGCTCGCTCGAAATTCTGGACCGCCTGGGCATTGCCAACGAAGCTTGCGGCTTGGGCGTGAGCTGGAACATTGGCCGCACTTTTTTGGAAGAAGATGAGGTCTACCAGTTCAACCTGGTGCCCGACGCCGGCCACAAGCGCCCCGGCATGATCAACCTGCAGCAATACCACGTGGAAGAAATGCTGATTGCCCGCGCCCTCGAATTGGGCGCCGACATCCGCTGGCAACACAAAGTGACGGCCGTCACGCGCCATGACGAGCACGCCACACTCACCGTGGAAACGCCCGACGGCACGTTCGACATCGAGGCCGACTGGCTGGTGGTGGCCGACGGCGCGCGCAGCCCCATTCGCCGCCATCTGGGCCTGGACATCGAAGGCCGCGTGTTCCAGGACCGCTTTTTGATTGCCGACGTGATCATGAAAGCCGACTACCCCGCAGAGCGCTGGTTCTGGTTTGACCCGCCCTTTCATCCCAACCAAAGCGTGCTGCTGCACAAACAAAGCAACAACGTCTGGCGCATTGACTTTCAGCTCGGCTGGGACGCCGACCCCGAAGAAGAAAAGAAGCCCGAAAAAGTCATTCCGCGTCTGAAAGCCATGCTGGGCGATGACCGCCCGTTTGAGCTGGAGTGGGTCAGCATCTACACCTTCCAGTGCCGCCGCATGACCGACTTCCGCCATGGCCGTGTGCTGTTTGCGGGCGACGCGGCGCATCAGGTCTCGCCTTTTGGCGCGCGCGGGGCCAACTCGGGCTTTCAGGATGCGGACGACCTGATGTGGAAGCTGGGCTTGGTGATCAAAGGCCAGGCCAGCGAAAAACTGCTCGACACCTACGCGATGGACCGCCAATTCGCGGCCGACGAAAACATCATGAACTCGACGCGCTCGACCGACTTCATCACGCCCAAGAGCCGCACGAGCAAGACCTTCCGCAACCAGGTGCTGGCGCTGGCCAAGCACCACCCGTTGCGCGCAAGTTGGTCAACTCGGGCCGCCTGTCGGTGCCCTCTTTCTTGACTGGCTCGGTGCTCAACACGCCCGACGCCGACCTGTTTGAAGGCAATATGGTGCCCGGCGCACCGATGGACGATGCGCCCGTGCAAGTGGACGGCCAAGACGCCTGGCTGCTGGACCAGGTGGGCAAAGGTTTTCAGCTCATGTTGTTTGTGAATGCGCCGCCTACGCCCGAGGTCCTGGCGCAACTGGCATCCTGTAGCAGCGCATCCCAGTGCGCGAATGCGCCCGTGCCGGTGACCCCCCTCATCGTCACTCCGCATGCGCTCGACGTCCCTGGCATTACCGTCATCGTCGACGCCCAAGGCCTGATGGCCAAGCGCTACGACGCCCAACCTGGCACCACGTACTTGCTGCGCCCCGACCAGCATGTGGCAGCACGCTGGCGCACGCTGGACGCTGCCAAGTTGCAAACCGCCCTGGCCCGCGCCATCGGTGCCCACATCGGCACGGCTTGAACAGCACCCAAAACTGACATGAGCAACGACATGCACACCGCCCTCAAAACCGACCCCAACTTCCATGAAGCCGGACGCCGGTTCTTTCGTGACTTTTCACCGGGTGACGAGTTTTACGAGCACCTGATCGACGCCCACAACGGCCTGAGCGACGAACAAAGCGAGGCGCTCAACGCCCGACTGATTTTGCTGCTGGCCAACCACATTGGCGACTTGAAGGTGCTGCGCGAGGCACTGCAGGCCGCCCGCCAATCCGACTGAGCCTTTTGGAGAACCTGATGAAAATCGACCGCATCCACCACGCCGCTTACCGCTGCAAAGACGCCAAAGCCACGGTTGAGTGGTACGTGAAAAACCTGAACATGGATTTCGTGCTGGCCATCGCCGAGGACTTGGTCCCTTCCACCAAAGCCCCAGACCCTTACATGCATGTGTTTTTGGATGCAGGCGGCGGCAACGTGCTGGCTTTCTTTGAGCTGCCCAACTCCCCAGAGATGGGCCGCGACAACAACACCCCGGCTTGGGTGCAGCACATCGCCTTCAAGGTGGACAGTCTGCAAGCCCTGGAAGAGGCCAAGGCCCGCCTGCAAGCCAACGGCGTGGACGTCTTAGGCCCGACCAACCACACCATCTTCAAGAGCATTTACTTCTTTGACCCCAACGGCCACCGCCTGGAACTGGCCGCCGATGTGGGTACGCCCGAGATGTACGCCAAGCTCGACGCATGCAAATGGGACATGCTCAACGAGTGGTCCCAAACCAAACGTGCCCCCAAACACGCAGCCTGGATGCACGAACCCGAGCTGCAAAGCTGAAGCCCTGCACGCTCAGTGTTCTGCTGCCGCAGCGCGCCACAAGGCCAGCGGCGCTTGACCGGTCATGGTTTTCTCGCGGTAGAGGCGAATGTCAAGCGGCACGTTCCATTCGCCTTGGCTGGCGCTGACCAGTCTGCCTGCGTCCAGGTCTTCCTCGACCAGGGTCTTGGGCAGCCAGGCCAGGCCCCGGCCATCGAGCGCCATGGTGCGCAGAACCGAAGCCAAATGGGCTTTGAAAACCACTTGGGTCGGCACGGTTTTCAACCGCTGGCCCATGACCGCTTCAAAAATTCGGCCCAGTCCCGATGCATCGGTGTAGCCCAGTATCGACGTGGGTGTTTGTGTATCGGTCCCCAACGCGTGCAGGGGCAGGCCCTTGTCGTTGGGCCGGGACACGGACAACAGCTCGTCCGACCCAATCTTCAGGGCCCAGTAATGCTCGGCATCCAGTGGGCTGGGGGCGAGGGGGTGCGCATGGGTCAGCACAAAGTGCACCTTGCCTTGCTGCATCAGGATTTCGCAGCGCGACAACACGTCTGACAACAATTCCACCCGTTCCATGGCGAACGATGATTCGATTTGGCGCAACCAGCGGGGCAAGAAAACAAAGGACAGGCCGTGGGTGCTCGCCATCCGGAGGGTGACAGCCTGTGTTTCCGCGACCTGCTTGGCTTCACCCGGCAGTCGGGCGATTTGGCCCACCAGGTTTTCCGCCACGCCTTTGAACCATTCGCCAGCGGCTGTCAAACGGGCGGGTTGGGAGCTGCGGTCTACCAAGTCGGTACCGATCCATTCTTCAAGCGAACGTATCCTTCGGCTGAAGGCCGGTTGAGAGCTGCACCTGTCTTCGGCGGCGCGCGAAAAATGGCCAGTTTGGGCCAGGGCCAAAAAGTCTTCCAGCCAAATGAAATTCATGTGTGGTTCGTCCAGTGCATGGCGCTAGCCAAAACGAGCATTGGCTTTCCTGATTCCGACGCGGCAACATCACCCCCATCTCCAAACTCCATACGAGTCGTGACATGAAAATTGTTGAAATCCGCGAAAAAACCCTTCCCATCAGTTCCTCGATCAGGAACGCTTACATCGACTTTAGCAAAATGAACCTCAGCCTGGTGGCGGTGGTCACCGATGTGATCCGCGATGGCAAACCGGTCATTGGCTACGGCTTCAACTCCAATGGTCGTTATGGCCAAGGCACGCTGATGCGTGAGCGCTTCATCCCGCGCATCCTGGAAGCCGACCCCGCCTCTTTGGTGGACGAAACAGGGAACAACCTGTGCCCGCACAAAATCTGGCAAACCATGTTCACCAACGAAAAGCCCGGGGGGCATGGTGAGCGTTCGGTGGCGATTGGCACCATCGACATGGCCATCTGGGATGCGGTGGCCAAGATCGAAGGCAAGCCACTGTTCCAGCTGTTGGCCGACCGCTACGGCGACGGTCAGCCCAACCGCAAGATTTTTGTATACGCCGCAGGCGGTTACTACCATCCTGGCCAAGACCATCGCAAGTTGCAGGATGAAATGCGCAGCTACCTGGACCGTGGCTACAGCGTGGTGAAAAAGAAAATCGGTGGCGCCTCGCTGGACGAAGACCTGCGCCGCATCGACGCTGTCATGGAAGTGCTGCAAGATGGCCAAAAATTGTGCGTCGATGCCAATGGTCGCTTTGATCTCGACACCGCGATCCAGTACGCCAAAGCCCTGTCGCAGTACGACCTGTTCTGGTACGAAGAGGCGGGGGACCCGCTGGACTTCGAGTTGCAAGCCACCCTGCGCAATTACTACCAGAACCCCATGGCCACAGGCGAGAACTTGTTCTCGATGCAGGACGCCCGCAACCTGATCCGTTATGGCGGCATGCGGCCTGACCGCGACTACCTGCAATTTGACTGCGCCTTGAGTTATGGCCTGGTGGAATACCTGCGCACGCTGGACATGCTCAAGGAACACGGCTGGTCAGCCAGCCGCTGCGTGCCGCATGGTGGCCACCAGATGTCCTTGAACATCGCCGCAGGCCTGGGTCTGGGGGGCAACGAGTCTTACCCCGACCTGTTCCAGCCTTTTGGCGGTTTCCCTGACGGCGTCAAGGTCGAGAACAGCTTTGTCACCTTGCCCGACTTGCCGGGCATTGGCTTTGAAGGCAAGGCCGACCTGTACCGCGAAATGAAGGCCTTGGCGTCCTGAACCGAGGGGCCAACGGTCTTGGGCTTGGGCTCAGCGTTGGCGCAGCGCCCACTGGGCGGCCACGGCAACCAGCGTGAAGGCCAGCATCATCCAGCCCAGATTGACGGCGCCTTCGTGCGGCACCAGCCCGACCAGGTAGCCGCCCGTGGCGCCGGTCAGTTGCTGCATGAGGCCAGCCACCGCAGCGGCCGAGCCGGCCAGCGCAGGCAACACGCTGACGGTGCCCGCCAGCGCGGGCGGGTTGATCAGGCCATGGCCCAGACCCAGCAAAAGCAGTGGCAGGGCCACGGCCAGCGCGGTTTGGACGCCACCCAAGGCCAGTGCCAGCATGATGAGCAAGCCCGCCACTGTGAGGGCTTGGCCCCATGCCATGACCCGCGATTCCCCCATCTGCTGGATGAGGCGCGAGGTCATGAAGTTGCCTGCAATGTATGAAATCGGCACGGCCATGATGAACCAACCAATCCCATCCGGTCCGATGCCGTAGCCCTTGAGCACGATGGGCGCGCCCGCCAGGAAGGCGTAAAACGTGGCTGTGGTGGCCGCCAGGATGGCGACGTAGAGCAAAAAGCGCGGCTCGCGCAGCAAGCGGGCATAAGCACTGAGCATCGCGCGCAGCCAATGGCCATCCGCTGGCGCAGGTTTGGCGACACGCGGCAAACCCCACCCAGCGGCCGCCAAAAGCAACAGCGCCAATACGGCCAGCAACACGAAGTTGGTTTGCCAGCCGAAGCGCACATGCACTTGCCCACCGACCAGCGTGGCCAGTGGTGGGCACATGCCCAGCGCCATGCCGATGTAGGCCATGACCCGCGTGCGCTGCGCACCTGTGAACAGGTCTTGCACCATGGAGCGGCCGACCACCATGCTGGCGGCGCTGCCCGCGCCTTGCAGCACGCGGGCAGCGGTGAGTGTGGCGATGTCTGTGGCCAGCGCGGCCATGACCGAGGCCAGTCCTGCCACCACCAGACCGATCATCAAGATGGGCTGGCGCCCGTGGCGGTCCGACAAGGGGCCGTACACCAGCTGAAAAGCCCCATAGGCCACCACATAGCCGCTGAAGGTCAGCTGCACATCGGCTTGGCGGGTGTCAAAGATGGCGCCCCATTCCTGCATGGAGGGCAGGCACAAGGTCATGGCCAAAAGGCCAAATGAAATTTGCGCCAGCAAGTTGGCGATCAGCCACGGGCTGTGACCTGCCTGTGCCTGGCCTTGGGTGCCCGGCGCAGCACGCATCTCAGCTGCGCTGCAGTTTGTAAACCGCCGTACCCGCCATCAGGTTGGGCAGGGTGCGCACTTCTTGGCCGCGCTGCAGGCCAAAGGCGTCCACCACCTGCAAATGGTTTTTACGCGCCAGGTCGCCAAAGTCGGCAAAGGTGCCCACGCGGATGTTGGGCGTGTCATACCACTGGTAGGGCAGGCGCTTGGTGACCGGCATGCGGCCTTGCAGCACGCTCAGGCGGTTGAACCAGTGCGCAAAGTTGGGAAAGGCCACGATGCCCACCCGGCCCACACGCACCGTCTCTTGCAGCATGGTTTCGGCGTTGCGCAGGTGTTGCAGCGTGTCGATTTGCAGCACCACGTCAAACGACTGGTCGGCAAACAAGCTCAGGCCTTCGTCCAGGTTCAGCTGCAGCACATTCACGCCGCGCTGCACGCAGGCGTGCACATTGGCGTCGTCCAGTTCTACACCATAGCCTGTGCAGCCCTTGTGTAGCTGCAGGTGCGCCAGCAGTGCGCCATCGCCGCAGCCCAAATCGAGCACACGCGCGCCTTGCGGCACCAGCCGAGCGATGGCTTGGATCATCAAAGCATCACTCATGCGGCACCGCCTTCATGCAAAGACTCGGCCATGTTGGCAAAGTAAGAACGCACCACGTTCATGTACCGCGCATCGTCCAGCAAAAAGGCGTCGTGCCCATGGGGCGCATCGATTTCGGCGTAGCTCACGTCGCGGTGGTTGTCGAGCAAGGCCTTGACCATTTCACGGCTGCGGGCCGGCGAGAAGCGCCAGTCGGTGGAAAAGCTCACCAGCAAAAATTTGCAACGGGCGCGGGCCAGCGCTTTGGACAGGTCGCCGCCAAAGGCGCGCGCCGGGTCAAAGTAATCGAGCGCTCGGGTGATCAGCAATAGGTGTGGCGTCAAAGTACTCGCTGAACTTGTCGCCCTGATACCGCAAATAGCTTTCGATTTGGAACTCCACGTCTTGCGTCGAGTATTTGTAGCCGGTGGCGTTGTGCGTCACCGCTTCGCGCAGCTCGCGGCCAAATTTTTCGTTCATCACGTCGTCGCTCAGATACGTGATGTGGCCGATCATGCGGCGATGCGCAGGCCGCGCTTGGGCACGACACCCTGCTCGTAAAAGTGCCCGTCATGAAAATCCGG
>JACDQO010000449.1 GCA_015657605.1 Limnohabitans sp.
TGGCAGCAGTTTGGTCGCCGCTTTGTATGCCAGTGGCAAGACACCCGCTGACTTGGTGCGGGTGGCCCAGAGCATGCAAGAGGCCGAGATCACCGACTGGATGCTGCCCATTTTGAACCGAGGCGCTTTGCGCGGCGAAGCCTTGGCGCGCTATGTGAACACCCAAGTGGGCGGACGAACACTGGAGCAAATGAGCATCCCTGTGGGCATTGTGGCCACCGACTTGGGAAATGGCGATGCCATCACCTTCCGGCGGGGCAACACGGGCGCTGCGGTACGTGCTTCGAGCGCGGTGCCAGGGGTTTTTCAGCCGGTGCGCGTGGCCGATCGTGAATACGTGGATGGCGGTTTGGTGGCGCCTGTGCCGGTCCGTCAGACCCGCGAGATGGGGGCCAACTTTGTGATCGCGGTCGACATTTCCAGCGATCCAGAAGGCAACCCGTCTGGCGACACGTTTCAAATCCTGATGCAGACCTTTGCCATCATGGGCAAAAGCATCAACCAACTGGCACTGAAAGAGGCCGACTGGGTGGTGCGGCCCGCTTTGTCAGGTGTGAAAAGCGCCGACTTCAGCGCCCGAATGCGCTCCATCGAGGCGGGCAGGGCCGCCATGCGAGAGGCCTTGCCGGGCCTGAAAGCTCGCTTGGCCGCCTTTGAGGCGGGGCGCTGACGCGGGTCTTGAAAGCAAAAAAAAGGGCTGATCTTGCGATCAGCCCTGGAAGGGATCCCTGTTTCCCAGACGAAATTCAAAAGGATCCGAGGAGACAACTTGCAAAGAAAGGCTCAAGTCACGTGGACTTGAACAGCCCTTGAATTACTTCTTCTTGGCAGCTTTGGGGGCGGCGGCGACAGACTGGGTCACCGCGGCGATGTTGGACTCCGCCATGTCGGTGGCTTGCTTGACGGCTTTTTGCACCGACTCGTAAGCGGAGTTGGCGGCGGTCACAGCACCCTTCATCATGGCCACAGCTTGCTCGGAGCCTGCGGGTGCATTTTGGGTGGCGGTCTCCACCAAGCTGGCGAACTGCTTTTGGGCCACGGCCGATTGGGTTTCAAAAGCTTTGGTGAATTCGCTGCCTGTGCCCGAAGCGATGTCATAGAGGTGACGGCTGTAGGCGGCGGTTTTTTCGGCCAAAGGCTGGAACAGGTTGGCTTGCATGGCCAGCAACTCTTGGGCGTCTTTCACGCTCAAAACGGCTTGCGTGCTGTGGGCCGACTCGTCTAAAGCGGCTTTGGCTGCGCTCAGGTTCAGTTCGACCAACTTTTCCACGCCTTCGAAGGCTTTGGCGGTCAGGCCAAACAGGGTTTCCACGTTGGCTTTGTGTGAGGCGACGATTTGTTCGGGTGTCATCATGAGGGGCTCCAGATAAAGGGTTGGTTTCAAGAAGACTGCGCCGTAACTGGCCGGGGCCGTACAACTTTGTTGCAGTGCAGCATGACATGAATTTTAGGGTTTCTACGGGGTATTGCAAGGGGATGGGCCCACACGTGGCTCAGTTTAGAGAGGGTTTTCTAGAATCGCCTTGCTCTGAATCAATTCATGCACGCTTACTACGCCGACCACTTTGTCCTGCCTTTGCCCGAGGGCCACCGTTTTCCGATGCGCAAGTACAGCCGACTGCGGGATCGTTTGACGCAAGACTTGCCGGCCGTGGTCATGCGCGAGGCCCCGGCCGCCAGTGACGGCGAGCTGGCGCTGGTGCACACGCCCGCCTACATCCAGGGCGTGGCCACCGGCAGCTTGGATCCGGCGCTGCAGCGCGAGATCGGTTTCCCGTGGAGCCCGGCCATGGCCGAGCGGGCTCGTCGCTCGGTAGGCGCCACGGTGGCCGCTGCCCGTGATGCCCTGGCGCAGGTGTGGCGGCAACCTGGCGGGCGGCACCCACCACGCCTACGCGCACAAGGGCGGGGGCTTTTGTGTGTTCAACGACATCGCCGTGACGGCCCGCCTGATGCAGGCAGAGGCTTGGCGCCATCAGCGGCAAACACTGAAAGTGGCGGTGGTTGACCTGGACGTGCACCAAGGCAATGGCACGGCGCATGTTTTTGCCAAGGACCCCAGCGTGTTCACCCTGTCGATGCATGGCGAGAAAAATTTCCCGTTTCGCAAGGAGCCGAGCGATCTGGACGTGGGTCTGCCCGACGGCTGCACCGACGAGCCTTATCTGGCGGCGCTCCACCAAGCCCTGCAAACGCTGCAAGACCGGTTCGATCCGCAGCTGGTCATCTACCTGGCTGGGGCCGACCCGCACGAGGGGGATCGGCTGGGGCGGCTCAAACTGACGATGGACGGCATGCAGGCCCGCGATCGGGTGGTGCTGGATTGGGCCTGGCAGCGCAGGCTGCCGGTGGTGCTGTGCATGGGCGGCGGCTATGGCCACGACATCGAGACCACGGTACAGGTGCAAATGCAGACCTGGGATGTGGCTTTGGGCTATTGGCGCCTGTGGCAAGGCTGGCACAATCGCGGGCGATGAACACCCCTGCCACCCACCCTGCAAGCGCCCCTGCAACCGTCCCTGCCAAAGCGCAGCCTGACGCCCGCAGCAGCTACAAAGCGTTTCGCGCCATCAGCACCCGCTGGATGGACAACGACGTCTACGGCCATGTGAACAACGTCGTCTACTACAGCTGGTTCGACACCGCCGTGAACGCCACCCTGATTGAGCAAGGTGTGCTGGACATCCACGCGGGCAGCACCATCGGCCTGGTGGTGGAAACCCAGTGTTTTTATTTCGCGCCGCTGGCCTTCCCCCAAACCATCGAGGCGGGCATCCGCGTGGCCAAGCTGGGCACCTCCAGCGTGCGCTACGAAGTCGGCCTGTTTGCCCAAGGCGAAGAACTCACCGCCGCCCGTGGCCACTTTGTGCATGTGTATGTGGACCGCGAAACCCGCCGCCCGGTGCCCCTGCCCGCCGCACTCAAAGCATTTTTGGAGACATTGACATGAGCATTTTGGACATCGGACCCCAGGTCAGCACCCGCGTGAACGACCCCGCCAGCGTGGACGCCGCCATCCTGAGCCGTTTTTCGGCGCGCGCTTATTTGCCAAAGCCGGTGGACCGCGCAGTCTTGCAAGAGGTGCTGGGCGTTGCGGCCCGCTCGCCCAGCGGCACCAACACCCAGCCTTGGAAAGTCTATGTGCTGCAGGGCGCCAAACGCGATGAACTGGTGGCCAAGACCTGCGCCGCGCACAATGCCATCAGCGCCAACCCCGCGCTGGCTGCGGACTACGCTGAGTCGTATGACTATTACCCCGAAAAGTGGGTCAGCCCCTACATTGACCGCCGCCGCGAATGCGGTTTTGGCTTGTACGGCGTGCTGGGCATTGGCAAGGGCGACAAGGCTTTAATGCACGCGCAGCACCAGAAAAACTTCCGATTTTTCGATGCACCCGTGGGCCTGATGTTCACCATCGACAAGGTCATGGGCCGGGGCAGTTTGCTCGACTACGGCATGTTCTTGCAAAGCATCATGGTGACCGCCCGCTCGCGTGGCCTGCACACCTGCCCTCAAGCGGCGTGGAACGGCTTTTCCAAAATCATCTTGCCGCTGGTGGGCGCGGGTGAGAACGAAATGGTGGTTTGCGGCATGTCGCTGGGCTATGCCGATGAGTCGGCCCTGGTCAACACCTTTCAGACCACACGGGTGCCTTCGCAAGACTTCACCCACTGGGTGGACTGACTTTTTATCCCAACCCGCTTTTCTAAAGACAAGGGCCTGAATTGGGATTCGAAGCACTGGCGCTGCAACTGCTCAACGGGTTGAGCCACGCCACCACCTTGTTTTTGATGGCTTCCGGGCTGACGCTGATTTTTGGCGTGACCCGGATCGTCAACTTTGCGCACGGCAGCTTTTTCATGCTGGGCGCTTTGTGGTCGGCGCACGCGGTGACCCATTGGTGGCCGGACATGGCAGGTACCGCTTGGGGCTATGGTGCGGTGATCTTGATGGGCGCGTGCGTGGCCGCCTTGCTGGGGGCCGTGACCGAAGTGCTTTTGCTCAAGCGCATGCGCCACGCGCCGCAGCTGTACCAACTGGTGGCCACCTTTGGCCTGACGCTGGCGCTGCACGACGCGATGCGCTGGTTCTTTGGGCCGGAAGAGGTTTTTGCGCCGCGTTTTCCGGGCCTCAAGGGGGCCATTCAGCTGGGCGAGTCGTATTTCCCGACCTGGCAATTGTTCACTTTGGCGTTGGGCCCCTTGGTTTGGTTGGGCCTGCACCTTTTGCTCACGCGCACGCTGTGGGGCCAGCGCGTGAAAGCCGCGACGCAAGACCGCGAGATGCTGGGCGCCCTGGGTGTGAATCCAGCACCCCTCATGCTCGGGGTGGTCATGCTGGGCTGCGGCCTGGCGGGTCTGGCCGGGGCGCTGCAATTGCCGCGCGAGCCGGCGCACTTGCAGATGGATGTGAACGTGGTGGTGGAGACCTTTGTGGTGGTGGTCACAGGGGGCTTGGGCAGCATCGGCGGGGCGTTTGCCGCGGCGGTGTTGATTGGGGTGATCCACGCCTTGGGCTTGAGTTTTTTTCCGCAAGCGACTTTGGTGCTGGTGTTTTTGACCATGGCCGTGGTGCTGGTTTGGCGGCCGCAGGGCCTGGCCGGATCGGCCGCACATGCCGAGCAGCGCGAAAGCGTGCCGGTATTTGCGCTTTGGCCTGTGGCTGGCTGGGGGCGGGCGCTGTTTGTGACGGTCTTTGTCGGCTTGACGCTGCTGGCCTGGGGGCAGGGCGATTACGGCCGCAGCCTGGCCGAAGACGTGATGGTGATGATGCTGTTTGGCCTGAGCCTGCAGTGGATGATGGCTTTGGGCGGCTTGGTCAGCTTTGGCCATGCGGCGTTTTTTGCGCTGGGCGCTTATGGCGCGGCGCTGTCGCACCTGCACTGGGGCGCGGGTTTGTTTGCCGCTTTGGCCGCTGGCATGGCGCTGGCGCTGGCGGTGGCTTTGTCTTTTGGCGCTTTGGTGGTGCGCAGCAGCGGGGTGTACCTGGCCATGCTCTCGTTGGCGCTGGCGCAAATGATTTGGGCCGGAGCCACGCAGTGGGTGGGCCTGACGGGGGGTGACAACGGTTTGATTGGCTTGCGCTTGATCGCG
The DNA here is from genome assembly GCA_015657605.1 of Limnohabitans sp. GTDB lineage: Bacteria > Pseudomonadota > Gammaproteobacteria > Burkholderiales > Burkholderiaceae_C > Limnohabitans_A. Next base: position 5,094 of record JACDQO010000449.1, read on the forward strand.
CCCGAATCGCGTGTTTTGGCCGATGCGCTGCTGTGCGCCTTCATGCTGTTGGCCATCGTGGGCATGGCCCGCGTGGTTCGGTCCAGCCGGGGCGCGGCTTTGCAGGCGCTGCGCGATGCACCGCTCAGGGCTGCGGCCAGTGGTCTGCCGGTGCAGGCGCTGCGTTACCAGGTGTTTGTGGGCAGCGCCACCTTGGCGGGCCTGGCTGGGGGCTTGTGGGCCGCCTTCAAAGGCGCGGTGTTTCCGTCGGTGGCCTCGGTGGCCATGTCGGTGGATGCTTTGCTGGTCATCTTGCTGGGCGGTGTGCACCAGCTGTGGGGTTCGGCGGTGGGCAGTGCGCTCTTGGTGTGGGGCGGGGCCGAGTTGGGTCGGGGCCTGGAATATTGGCGCGGGGTTTTGGGTCTGGTGATCATGTTGGTCATGGTGCTGGCGCCCAGTGGTGTGTTGGGTGGTTTGCAAATGCTCAGGGTCCGCTGGATGCCCCCGAAGGGTGGCCACACATGAGCGTCGAGCAGGCATTGCAGGTCAAGGGCCTGGCCAAGCACTTCGGCGGCGTGCGGGCGCTCGATGGCGTGGACTTTGCGGTCCCCGCAGGTCAGTGCGTGGCCCTGATCGGGCCCAACGGCGCGGGCAAGTCGACCTGTTTTGCCTGCTTGGCTGGCCAGCAGGTGCCTACGGCGGGCGAAGTGCTGTGCAAGGCCA
>JACDQO010000450.1 GCA_015657605.1 Limnohabitans sp.
TTAGGATGAAGCCGTGCAAATGACGCTTTATCCAACCCATTGCCCATGAACGCCGCCCCCGAAAAACCCGAACAAGGTTTGCCCGTTTTTGTCGCTGAGCAGCTCAAGCAGCTCATCTACAACGGCGAACTCAAGCCCGGTGAGCGCCTGAACGAAGCCGCTTTGGCCTTGCGCATGGGCACCAGCCGGGGCCCCGTGCGCGAAGCCATCCGCATGCTGACGGGTTTGGGCTTGGTCACGGCCGTGCTCAACCGTGGGGTGTTTGTGCGCCAGATGTCGGTGCGCGAAATGTTGGAGCTGTACGACCTGCGGGCACTGGTGTTTGGCTTTGCCGCAGAACGCGCCACCGACCACGTTGCCGAAAGCCATAAAGCGCAATTTGAGCAACTGTTGCAGGCCATGGATGTGGCCTGTGAAACCGAAAACGCCAACCAGTACTACGAGCTGAACCTGAAGTTCCATGCCCTTATTCTGCTGTTGGCCAACAACCAACGGGCTCAGGCCGCGTACGACGACATCATCAAAGAAATGCACCTGTTCAGGCGCGAGTACTTCAACGCACCGGGCAATATGCGCCAGTCCAACGCCGAGCACCGCATCTTGTACGATGCCATCGTCAAAGGCTCCAAGGCCAAGGCCAAATCCACCGCAGAGCGGCATGTGCTCAAGGGGCGAGAGCGGCTGCTGAGCAACATTGACGGTGCCAGCCCGCTGGCCGGGCTGTGAAGCGCAAGGCCTTGAGCCACGCATGAAAAAACTGCCCCAGAGGGCGGTTTTCGGTTGGCTTCTTGAGTGGCTCAGGAGCTGAACAAGAAATTCATCACGTCGCCATCCTTGACGACGTATTCCTTGCCTTCGGCGCGCATCTTGCCCGCGTCCTTGGCGCCTTGCTCTCCTTTGAAGGAAATGTAGTCGTCAAACGCGATGGTCTGGGCGCGGATGTAGCCTTTTTCAAAATCGGTGTGGATCACGCCTGCGGCTTGTGGGCCGGTATCGCCCACGCGGATGGTCCAGGCGCGCACTTCTTTCACGCCCGCGGTGAAGTAGGTTTGCAAGCCCAGCAAGCCGTAAGCCGAGCGGATCAGGCGATTCAGACCTGGTTCGTCCTGACCAATTTCCTTCAAGAACTCCAGGCGGTCCGCGTCGTCCATCTCGGACAACTCGGCTTCGATCTTGGCGCAAATGGCCACCACGGGCGCGTTTTGCTTGGCCGCAAAGGCTTGAGGCGGTCAAGGAAGGGGTTGTTCTCGAAGCCGTCTTCCGACACGTTGGCCACGAACATCGCAGGCTTGGCGGTGATGAAGAAGAACTGTTTGAGTTCGACCCGCTCTTCTTTGCTGAAGTCGATGGTGCGCACCGGCTGGGTGTCGTTCAAGGCCGCCTGGCACTTTTCCAGGATCGCCATTTGCTTGACGGCTTCTTTGTCGCCAGAGCGGGCGATTTTGCTCACGCGGTGGATGGCTTTTTCAACTGCTGCCAAGTCGGCCAGGCACAGCTCGGTCTGAATGACCTCGATGTCGGCAATCGGGTCGACCTTGTTGGCCACATGGATCACGTTGTCGTCTTCAAAGCAGCGGACCACATTGACGATCGCATCGGTCTCGCGGATGTGGGCCAAAAACTTGTTGCCCAGGCCTTCGCCCGTGCTGGCCCCAGCCACCAATCCGGCGATGTCCACAAATTCCACGATGGCGGGCACGATGCGCTCGGGCTCGACGATTTGGGCCAACTGCTGCAAGCGCGGATCGGGCACCTCGACCACGCCGGTGTTGGGCTCGATGGTGCAAAAAGGGTAGTTCTCAGCGGCAATGCCGGCTTTGGTCAGGGCGTTGAAAAGGGTGGATTTGCCCACATTGGGCAAACCCACGATGCCGCATTTGAGGCTCATGGAAGGCTTCGGTGATTCGGGGAAGATTCGAAAATTAACCAGCGATTTTAACGGCTCAGCCCCAAGGCAGAGCGCCTGTCCCTCATCCTCGACCCATACGCCTTGGAATCATCACCACCAAAGTCCCCAACGGCCCAGCGCGTTGGGCCGCCTCCTTACAATGCACGGATGGCTTCTCCCCCTGACATTTGCATCCGTGGCGCTGGCATCGTGGGCCGCACTTTGGCTTTGCTGCTGGCCCGCGAACGGCTGAACGTGGCTTTGGTCGAGTCACCCCAACCCAACACCGCTCCCGACGTGCGCGCCTATTCGCTCAACGGCGCAGCCAAAGCCTTGCTGCAAGACCTGCGCTGCTGGCCCGAGCCCCCCGCAGTGACGCCGGTGCACCAAATGCAAGTTTGGGGTGACCAAGGCGGTCAGCTGAATTTTGGTGCCCAAGAACAAGGTGTGGGCCAGCTCAATTGGATGGTGGACGTGCCAGTGCTGGAAGCACTGTTGATGCAGGCCGTGCAATTTCAACCCCAGATCCAAGTGGTGCAGGCCCCAGTGGCCGCGCCGCTGACGGTGGTGTGCGAAGGCCGCGCCAGCCAGACCCGCGCCGAGCTGGGCGTGGCTTTTGACATCACCCACTACCCGCAACACGCCGTGGCCACCCGATTGCTGTGCGACCGGGCCCACGAGGGCATCGCCCGGCAATGGTTTGGCTGGAGCGCTGCACCCGGCCTGGTGCAGCCACAAGCCGAAGTGCTGGCCTTGCTGCCCTTGGGGGGCGAAGGCGGACGCGAAGTTGCGCTGGTGTGGTCGGTGCACCCACTGCGGGCCCAAGAACTGATGGCCATGCCGGCCGAAGACTTTGCGGTGGCGCTGGCCTCGGCTTGCGAACACCGCTTAGGGGGCATGCAGCTGTCGGCCGAACGCGCCGTATGGCCGCTGCAACTGGCACGCGCCGAGCGCTGGATCGGCCCGATGCCGGGCGCGGCCAAGCAATCCTTTGCCTTGGCCGGCGACGCCGCCCACAGCTTGCACCCCTTGGCCGGACAGGGCCTCAACATTGGCCTGGCCGATGTCGCAGAGTTGGTCCAAGTGATCCGGGCCAAAGAGTTTTGGCGGCCCCTGCACGACATCAAATTGTTGCGCCGCTACGAACGCGCACGGCAAGCCGATGTGCAGGCCATGGGCTTGGTGACCGATGGCTTGCAGCGCCTGTTTACCCAGCCCGGCCCGATCTGGCAAAACCTTCGCAACTGGGGCATGCGCGGCTTTGACCGCAGCGGTCCCCTGAAACACTGGATGACTCAACGCGCGATGGGCCAAAGCGCCGACCGCGCCGACCGCTGAAGTGCCCGTGGCCCAGCCCCTTCCTTTTTTGAAAGTCTGTTCGATGAAGTTCACCCTTCCAAAGCTGGCCCTGATCTTGGCCGCCGCTGCACTGTCTTGGAGCAGCATGGCCAACGTCATGGCCCAAGAAGCCACGATTCGCAAAAATTTGAGCGAGCGCCTGCCCAATTTGCCCAAGATTGACGAGGTCAGCAAAACGCCAATGAACGGCTTGTTTGAAATTCGCATGGGCAACGAAGTCATGTACAGCGATGCCGAAGGCCACTTCCTGATCCAAGGTGCCTTGATTGACGTGCGGCAAAGGCGCAACCTGACCGAAGAGCGCGTGGACAAACTCTCGGCCATCGGCTTTGACCAACTGCCCCTCAAGGCCGCATTCACCCAAGTGCGCGGCAATGGCAAGCGCAAGCTGGCGGTGTTTGCCGACCCCAACTGCGGCTTTTGCAAACGGTTTGAAAAAGACCTGCAAAAACTGGACAACGTGACCATCTACCATTTTCTGTACCCCATCCTGGGCGAAGACTCGCGCACCAAATCCAAAAACGTCTGGTGCGCCAAAGACAAGGCCAAGGTCTGGAACGACTGGATGATCGGGGGCACCCTGCCACCGAACGCGAACTGCGACACCTCGGCCATTGACACCATCGTGGCCTTTGGCCAAAAGAACCGCATCACCGGCACGCCTTTGTTGCTGTTTGCCGATGGCACCCGGGTGCCAGGGGCTGTACCCATGGCCCAAGTCGAAAAAATTCTGGCTGATCTGAAATGAACGCCCCACACACCGAAGACGCCACCTGGCGCTTGATCCGCAAAATGGGCTATGCCGGCCTGATCCCGTTTGTCTTTTTGGCCTTGTGCCTGTGGCTGGTGGGGCCTGACTTGCACCCCTATGTGGCGCTGGCCATGCAAGGCTATGGCGCGGTGATCGTGTCGTTTTTGGGCGGCATCCATTGGGGCGTGGGCTTTCGCAATGCGCTGATCGTGCGCAACGCACCCCGCGTTCACTTCACCTGGGGCGTGGCGCCTTCGCTGCTGGCCTGGGTGGGCGTGATGATGCCCGCCTTTGCCGGCTTGCCCCTGCTGGGCTTTGTGCTGATCGGCTGCTACCTGATGGACCGCCGCAGCTGGCCTGCCGCAGGTCTGGCGCCTTGGCTGCCGATGCGCTTGCAGCTGACCACCGTGGCCAGCCTGAGTTGCTTTTTGGCGGCAGGTGCCACATGAGCGCCATCCACTACACCGTTGAAGCCGCCGACCTGCATGCGCATTTGTTCCGCATCCGCTTGACGATCGCCGAGCCACAAGCCACACAAACCGTGTCGCTGCCGGTGTGGATTCCGGGCAGTTATCTGGTGCGTGAGTTTTCCAAAAACCTGCAAAACCTGACGGCCAAACAAGGCCGCCGCCCCGCCACCATCACCCAACGTGACAAATGCACCTGGGACATCGCTTGCAAGCCCGGCCAGCCACTCGTGCTGAGTTACGAGGTCTATGCTTTTGACAACTCGGTGCGCACCGCCTGGCTGGACAGCCAGCGCGGCTTTTTCAATGGCACCAGTGTGTGCCTGCGTGTGCATGGCCAAGAAAATGCGCCGCACCAGCTGCAACTGTCCCCCATCAAAAGCCAGCCCGATTGGCATGCCGCGACAGGTTTGCAACCGGTCAAGACCGACAAAAAAGGCTTTGGCCTTTACCAAGCAGCCAACTACGACGAGCTGGTGGACTGCCCGGTGGAGCTGGGGGCGTTCTGGAGCTGCAGTTTTGTGGCCTGCGGTATACCGCACCGCTTTGTGGTGGCTGGCGCCCTGCCCTCTTTCGACGGTGAGCGCCTGTTGGCCGACACCCAAAAAATCTGCGAAGCGGCCATCGCGTTTTGGCATGGACAGGGTAAGTCAGCGGGCAAAAAAGCACCGCACAGAAACTACCTGTTCATGCTCAACGCCGTGCATGACGGCTATGGCGGTTTGGAGCACCGCAACAGCACCGCCCTGATCTGCAACCGCGCCGACTTGCCACGCCAAACCAAGCCACACCGCAACGAGGGCTACACCACGCTGCTGGGCCTGATCAGCCACGAGTACTTTCACACCTGGAACGTCAAGCAGTTGCGCCCTGATGCTTTTGCGCGCTATGACTACACCCAAGAAAACTACACCCAGTTGCTGTGGTTCTTTGAAGGCTTCACCAGCTATTACGACGACATCTTGCTGCGCCGCGCGGGTCTGATCGACGACAGCACGTACATCCAGCTGCTGGGCAAAGCCATCGCACAGGTGCAGCAAACCCCGGGCCGCCATGTGCAAAGCGTGGCGCAGGCCAGCTTTGACGCTTGGGTGAAGTACTACCGCCAAGACGAAAACACGCCCAACGCCACGGTGAGTTACTACACCAAGGGCTCGCTGGTGGCACTGTGCCTCGACTTGACGCTGCGCAGCGAATTCAAGACCGAAGGCATCACGCTCGACACTGTGATGCGCGGCTTGTGGAAACGCTGCCACGCTGGTCCGATGCGCGAGCAAGACTTGCTGGACGAGTTGCAAGCCCTCACTGGTCGCAGCTGGCAAACAAAAATTCAAGCTTGGGTGCACAGCACGCAAGAATTGCCGCTGCGCGAGTTGCTCTCAGCGCATGGCATCCAGGTCGAGGCCGAGACATCGGCCATGGCGCAGCGCCTGGGCCTGCGGGTGAACGAAGGCTCTGGCAGCGTGCAGGTCAAAGCCGTGCTGCGCGGCAGCGCTGCCGAAGCGGCCGGACTGACCGCAGGCGACGAATGGCTGGGCCTGGACGTGGGCGCCAAAGGCCAAGGCGGCAGTTGGCGCTTGGGCAAACTGGACGAGCTTCCAGCCTTGATGGGGCATGAGCGTCATTGCGCCTGGGCTCGCGCGCAAACGCTTGTTGCGCTTTTCGCCTGACGGTCCCGGCGCAAGCCAGCCAGTGGCGCTTGAGCGTGCCTGCCGACCGCGCTACGGGCCAGTGGCCCAGCACCTGAGGCAGCCCCGTACAGCTCAAGCGCCTGACTTGAGCAACACCACCAGCGCCCCCGCACCGCCCTCGGCGGGCTTGGCCTGAACAAAGGCCATGACTTGGTTTTTTTGCACCAACCAGCTGTGCACCTTGGACTTGAGCACCGGCGTTTTGCCCGGTGAGCCCAGGCCTTTACCGTGCACCACACGCAAACAGCGCAAGCCCTGTCGGTGAGCCTGACGGATGAACTCGGCCAGCGCCACACGGGCTTCGTCGCTGCGCAAACCATGCAAGTCGATCTCGCGCTGAATCGACCAATCGCCTTTGCGCAGTTTGTGGATCACATCGCGGCCAATGCCCGGGCGGCGAAAACTCAGGGCGTCGTCGGTGTCCAGCAGGGTGCTGGCGTCAAATTCGTCACTGAGGCAATCGCGCAGCACCGCTTCGTTGTCCAACTGGCGTTGGTGGGCAACGGGAGCCGGACTGGGTCCGGTCAAACTGACTTGGTCGTGGTCGGGCAAGCGCTGCACATGCCCCACAGCCCTGACAAACAAATGGCTTTCAGCCTCGCGCTGTTTGGCCGCCAGCGCCTGGGCAGCGGCCAAAGCTTGCTCCTGCGCTTGGGCCTCGGCCAGTTTTTGCCGAACTTTTTTCAGGTCTTGCAGCGCATTGATTTTCACAAATGACTCCGGGCTGGGCATTCAGGGGCTGGGGCCAAGCACGCTCACACCGCGAACGCGTCAAGCGCCACGGTTGCGCATCCAATCGGCTGTTTTGAAAAAGCTGGCGTTCAGGCGCTCACGCAGCACGGGGTCAACATTCAGCTCGGTCATGGCTTGGTCCATGCAGGCGAGCCACTGGTCACGCTCGAGCACACCGATCGAAAACGGCATGTGCCGCATGCGCAAACGCGGATGGCCAAAACGCTCGGTGTAGTGCTCGGGCCCACCCAGCCACCCACACAAAAACCAAAACAGTTTGTCGCGTGCGCCATCCAAAGTGCTGCCGTGGGCGTCGCGCAGCGCTTTGAAGCCGGGCTCCATGTCCATCAGGTCATAAAAGCGATCGGCCAATGCACGCACAACGCCTTCGCCACCGATCCAGGCAAAGGGCGTGTCAAACGGGGGCTTGTCTTCCATGTTCATAAGGCGCGATTGTGCAGTGTTGCAAAGGGCTCGGAGTCAGCGGGATCACTGCGCCGATTGGCGCAATGTCTGAACCACAGGTTGGCGCAAAACGCCGGCCAAGCTCAGGCTGCCCGCGCCCCAAGCCAACAAGGCACCCGCCAGGCCACCGGCCAAAGGCACCCACAAAGGAGGTTGCCACGCGAACTCGAAAGCGTAACGCGCCAAGGCCCAGCCCACCACCAGCGCCATGGCACTGGCCATGAAGCCCGCCAACCAGCCAATGCCCAAAAGCTCGGTGCGCTGCACCTGCGCCAAGAGGCTGCGGCCCGCGCCCAGCGCCCGCATGATGGCGTACTCGCGCTCGCGCGCTTGGCGGCTGGCGCCCACGGCGGCCAGTAAGACCATGAGGCCCGCCGCCAAGGTGAAGGCAAACAAAAACTCGACAGCTCGGATCACTTGGTCCATCACCCGCTGCACCTGCGCCAGCGTGCTGCGCATGTCCACACTGGTGATGTTGGGAAACTCGTTGACCATGGCATTTTCAAAATTGGGTGCACCTTGTGGCGACCGAAAAGCGGCCATGTAGGTCATGGGCAGGTCGGGCATGCTGGAGACGGGGAACAGCATGAAGAAATTGGCCCGCATCGAGCCCCAATCGACTTTGCGCAGCGAGGTCACACGGGCCTCGTGCGCTTGCCCGGCGATGTCAAAACCCAACAGGTCGCCCAGCTGAACCCCCAGCGCTTTGGCGATGCCCTCTTCCACACTCACACCACCCACCTCTTCGGCTTGCCAACGCCCTGCCACCAGGGGGTTGTGCGCGGGCAGCTCGGCGCTGTGCGAAAGGTTGATCTCGCGGTCCAAGAACCGCTTGCCGCGATCGGCTTCCAAATCATCTGGCCCCAAAACGCGGCCGTTGATGGCCACCAAACGACCCCGGATCATGGGGAACCAATCGGGGGACTGGACGCCAGCATTTTTCAGGTGTGCCAAAAACGGCTCGGCCTGCTCGGGCTGCACGTTGATGACGAACCGGTCGGGCGCGTTCACCGGGGTGGCCTGGCGCCAACTGGCGATCAGGTCGGTGCGGAGCAAGACCAGCAATGCCAGCGCCAGCAAACCGACCGACAAAGCACTGACCTGTACCACTGCAAACACGGGCCGCGCCGCCACTTGGCGCGTGGCCAGACGCAGCCAACGGGGGGCTGATTCGTCGGGCACCGAGCGGCGCAGCACCCACAAAGCCGCCGCAGCCAGCGCGGCAAACACCACCAGCGCCAGCGCAAAACCGCCCACCGTGATCAAGCCCAAGGTCAAGTTGCGGCTGACCATGAGCAAGGTCAGCGCAAAGCCCAACAAGCCCATGGTCAACACCAAACCCGAGCGCACCTGCACGCTGCCCAAATCTCGCCGGATCACGCGCAGTGGCGGCACCTTGGCCAACTGCAACACTGGCGGCAAACCAAAGGCCACCAGCAATGTCAGGCCCATGGCCAAACCCATCAGGCAGGTTGCCAACTGGCGCTGGGCAAATTGGCCTCCACCAAGCCGGCCAGCAAAAACACAAAGCCCAAATGCACGGCATAACCGGCCAGCACCCCCAACACGCTGGCGACCACGCCCGCACCCAAAAACTCCAGGCCATAACTCAAAGTGAGTGTGCGCTGGCTTTGCCCCAAAACTCGCAGCAAAGCGCAGGCATCGAGTTGGCGTTCGGCAAAACTGCGCGCCGCCAAAGCCACAGCCACAGCGCAAAGCAAGGCCGCCAACAAAGCCACCAAATTCAAAAATTGCGAGGCACGGTCCAAGGTTTGGCGCATCTCGGGGCGACCGCTTTCGAGCGACTCGACCTTCACGCCACGCACCTCGGGCTTGTCCACTTCCACACGCGCCCAAGGCAAAAACTGGCCCACGGCCGCATCGCTGCCGGCCACCGCCATGCGCCAGCTCACCCGGCTGGCCGGTTGCACCAAACCGGTCGACGCCAGATCGGCTTGGTTCATCATCACGCGGGGCGCAAAAGCCATAAAACCAGCCCCCCCGGTCGGGCTCGCGGGTGAGCTGGTGGCTGCGATGCGCAAACTGCGCTCGCCCAACCCCAGCATCTGCCCAACCTGCACCTTCAACGCTTCGAGCAAAGCCGCATCGACCCAGACCTCACCCTCAGGCGGAATGGTGGCCGCTGGCTGGCCTGCAATTTCCAAACGGCCACGCAGGGGGTAACCGGGCTCCACCGCTTTGAGGGCCACCAAGCGGGTGGCGGGAGGATTGACATCAAGGGTGCCGGAATCCGGCGCCTTCATGGCCCGCGCCATCGTCGGGAAACTCACATTGGTGTTGGTTTGCAAGCCCACCGCATGGGCTTGGCGCACAAAGGCATCCGGCGTGCGCTGGTCACTCACCACCACCGCATCGCCGCCCAGGAGTTGACGGGCATCGCGCCACAAACCCGACTGCATGCGGTCGGCCAAAAAGCCCACCGCCGTCAAAGCCGCCACCGCCAGTGCCACCGACAGCATCAACAGGCGCAACTCGCCCGCCCGCAGGTCACGCCACAACTGGCGTGCACCCAGCTTCAAACCATGCGTCCAAGATTGCTTGTTCATGCCGTGACCTTAACGCAGAGGGGAAGGTTTGGCAGGGCGAGGGACTTGATCACGCATTGCGGACGATTCAAAGTGTGGGGGGGCAGAAAACCAAAAAGCCCGCACTCGTGAGAGTGCGGGCTTTGGAATTTGGTGGTGATAGGTGGATTTGAACCACCGACATCAGCATTATGAATGCTGCGCTCTAACCAACTGAGCTATATCACCAGTCATTGTTGGTGTTAACCATCAAGCCCGAAATTATACACAAAATCCTGCGCCAAGCGCGCCAGCTGAGATGACAATTGCCCAATGACCGATCACCTCTCTATGCCCACCCCAAGCGCTACCGAGACCGCCCGCCTGATCTGGGCCCATTGGCAAACGGGCCAAGTGTTGAGCGCGCTGCCCGATGCCTGCCGCCCTGTGACATCTGCACAGGCTACGCCGCCCAAGCCCAACTGCCTGGGGTGTCCGGTCGCCTAGTGGTGGGCTGGAAAATTGCCGCCACCAGCGCCAATGGCCAAGCGCACATCAACGTGAGCGGCCCATTGGCCGGTCGCTTGTTGTCGGGCCAAGTGTTTGAAAGTGGTGCCACCGTCCCGTCAGCGGGCAACCGCATGCGCGTGGCCGAACCGGAATTTGCTTTTGCCATGGCGCAAGACCTGCCGCCGCAAGCTGAGCCCTATACACAGCAGCAGGTGATGAACGCCGTGGCCCATTTGCACCCGGCCCTGGAAGTGCCCGACTCGCGCCTGGAACCATTCACCGCCGCAGGCGAAGCACAACTGCTGGCCGACAACGCCTGTGCCCGCCACTTTGTGTTGGGCCCGGTCGCGCCCGATCTGTGGCGCGATCTGGACTTGAGCACTTACCCGGTGCAGGCCCTGGTCCAACACGGCAAGCAACTGAAGTACACCCGTGACGGGACAGGCGGCAACGTGCTGGGCGACCCGCGCATCGCCCTGACCTGGCTGGCCAACCAGCTGTCTGCCTTGGGCATCACGCTGCAAAAGGGCCATATGGTGACCACCGGCACCTGCATGGTGCCTTTGGAGCTGCTGCCGGGCGACAGCGCCAGCGCCGACTTCGGCGCGCTTGGCCGTGTCAACATGATTTTTTCGGAGACTTGAACCATGACAAAACCCACATTGGCCCTGATCGGCACCGGTGGCACCATCGCAGGTGCGGCCAGCACCGCCTCAGTCAGCACCGATTACAAACCCGCCAGCCTGACCCTGGCCGCCGTGGTCGACACGGTGCCGGAGCTGCGTGCGCGTTACGACATCGAAGTCACCCAGCCCATGCAGCTGGCCAGTTACGACGTGCGGCCGGAGAACTGGCTCGATCTGCATGCCGCCGTGATGCACGCCGTGAACAACCCCAATGTGGCGGGCATCGTGGTCACACACGGCACCGACACCCTCGAAGAAACCGCGACCTTTTTGCACCTGAGCGTGGACAGCGACAAACCCATCGTGGTGGTGGGGGCCATGCGCCCGGCCACCGCCTATTCGGCCGATGGCCCGGCCAACTTGCTGGACGCCTGCAGCGTGGCCGCCTGCCCCGGTGCGCGGGGCCGCGGCACGCTGGTGGTGATGAATGGCCGCATCCATTCGGGCCTGTGGGTGGGCAAACGCCATGTGAGCAGCGTGGAAGCCTTTGACAGCCCGCTGGCCGGCGCCGTGGGCGAGGTGGCCGACCAGGCGGTGCAATGGTTTCGCGCTGCCGGGCGTGCGCCTACTGTGGCTTGGCAAACGCCCACAGCATGGCCCAGAGTCGACATTGCCGTGGCTTATGCCGGGGTGGATGAGACCGCGATGCGCGCCTTTGTGGCCGCTGGGGCGCGGGGCATTGTGCATGCCGGTTTGGGCAACGCCAACACGCCGACGGCTTACCGCGCCTTCATTCAAGCACTCCCCGCCCAAGGCGTGCTGGTGGCCCGCTGCGCCCGCTTCATCACCGGCAGCGTGACGCGGGCCAGCGTGTACGCCGATGCTGAGCACGACATCTTGACGGCAGGCCCTTTGCCGCCGCACAAGGTGCGCATCGTCATGCTCTTGGGCCTGGCGCACGGCATGGACGGCCCCGCGATTCAAACCTGGATCGATCAGATTTTGTTGGCGGGCTGAATTGGCTGGCTGAACGCCTGTGCTTCAGGTGTCTCGGCTCAACGGGACCGCTGGCTGAAGTAAAGCACCGTGCCGCTGATGCTGGCCATGACCATGAGGCCAACAAAGCCTGCACGGTAGGTGCCAAACAAACCCGACAAAGCCCCGAACATGGGCGGCCCCAACACCACGCCCAAAACGTGAAGGCCAA
>JACDQO010000451.1 GCA_015657605.1 Limnohabitans sp.
GGCGGGAGCGGGGGAGCTAAGCCAGGCAGCATGCCGCCTGTCGAAGAAAAAAGGCGCATCTTGGACTTGTTCCGCCAGTGAGTTTGCGCAAGGGCGCCATGCGTGTCAGGGCTTGAACAACAGCGCACGCCCCGACTGCTCGGATGCGTAGCGCGACAAACTCTGCCAAAACTCACCTTGGCCCTTGGTGTCTTGCCAAACCGTGCCGTCGAACTTGTAGTGGAACCCTCCGCAGCGTGCGGCCAGCCACACCTCGTGCAAGGGCTTTTGCAAATTGACGATGATTTGACTGCGGTTGGGGAAGGTCAAGGTGACCATGCCTCCCACACGCTGGTTGTCAATGTCCACATCGGCATCGTCGTTCAGCAAGTCGCAGCTGTTTTCTATCCCAGTCAGCAGGCGTTCAGCCTGGTCCAAAAATTCGAGGTCGGTCATTACAATCGCTGCATGTTGAAGGTAACGAAGATTCTAGTCACCACGTTTGTCCTTGTTGGCAGTGCGGCCGTATTGAGCGGCTGTGGCCAAAAGGGTCCTTTGCGCGCACCGGATTCACCCGCCTCTGTCAACCGAGCCACCTTGCCCCAGTCACTGAACCCTTGGCACGACCCGTCCACGGGACCCCATCAGCGCCGGGCACCAGAAGCATCCACCCAAGCGACAAGGCCACGTCCTGGTCCAACGGTGGCACCCGACGCCCTCTTTTTGATCTCACCTTCGGCCTCTGATGCCGTCACACGATGAACGCCCCTGCCGCTTCCCACACCTTGCCCGGACAACCGCACATCGCCTACCAAAACAATGGGCTGATGGTGGAAGGCGTGCGCTTGTCTGACCTGGCCCAAGAGTACGGCACGCCTTTGTTTGTATATTCCAAAGCCGCCATGCTGTCGGCACTGGCCGCCTACCAGCGCGGCTTTGCCGGCCGAAAAGCACAAATTTGCTACGCCATGAAGGCCAACTCCAGCCTGGCTGTGTTGCAAGTTTTTGCCGATGCAGGCTGCGGCTTTGACATCGTCTCTGGCGGTGAACTGGCCCGCGTGCTGGCCGCAGGCGGCGACCCTGCGAAAGTGATTTTTTCGGGCGTCGGCAAAACCCGCGCAGAAATGCAGCAAGCGCTGCAAATCGGCATCGGTTGCTTCAACGTGGAAAGTGAAGCCGAGCTGGATGTGCTCAGCCAAGTGGCCGTCAAGGCGGGCAAAAAAGCCCCGGTCAGCCTGCGCGTGAACCCCAACGTCGACCCCAAGACGCACCCTTACATTTCAACAGGCCTCAAAGGCAATAAGTTCGGCATCGCGCACGAAGACACGCTGCGCGCCTACCGCCACGCCGCGAGTTTGCCGGGCCTGCACGTGGTGGGCATCGATTGCCACATCGGCTCGCAAATCACCGAAACCACGCCTTATCTGGACGCGATGGACCGCGTGCTGGACTTGGTCGCAGAAATTGAAGCCGCTGGCATTCCGATCCACCACATCGATTTTGGCGGTGGCTTGGGCATCAACTACAACGGCGACACCCCCCCCTGAGGCCGATGCCCTGTGGGCCCAACTCTTGGCCAAGCTCGATGCACGCGGCTACGGCCAGCGCCAGCTCATGATCGAGCCAGGGCGCTCCTTGGTGGGCAATGCCGGCGTGTGCCTGACCGAAGTCATGTACCTCAAGCCCGGCGAGCAAAAGAACTTCTGCATCGTTGATGCCGCCATGAACGACCTGCCCCGCCCGGCCATGTACCAAGCGTTTCACCAGATCGTGCCCGTGTCGCCGCGCAACGCGGCCGATGGCGGCAACAGCGCGGTGTACGACGTGGTGGGCCCGGTGTGTGAAAGCGGTGACTGGATCGGTCGTGACCGCTCATTGGTGGTGCAAGCTGGCGACACGCTGGCGGTGCTCTCCGCTGGCGCCTATTGCATGAGCATGGCCAGCAACTACAACACCCGGGGACGCGCTGCCGAGATCCTGGTCGATGGCGCCAAGGCCCATCTCATTCGACAACGCGAATCGGCGTTTGACACCTTTGCGCTGGAACAGCTGGTCTGAGCACGCTGTTCAGCTTGGCCTGCGCATTTTCAGCAAACGCCAACCCAACAAGCCCGCCAAAATGGCGGCATACACCAGCACTTCGTCAAAGTCCTGTTTGCCCGCACGCATCCACCAAAAGTGCAACACGGCGAGCACGGCCACCAGGTAAACGCCCCGGTGCAGCCACTGCCAACGCCGGCCACCCAGCCAGCGCATGGCGCGGTTAAAAGAAGTCGCCGCCAGCGCCAGCAAGATCACAAAGGCACTGAAACCCAACCAGATGAAGGGGCGTTTGACGATGTCTTGGAGCGTGTCCGCCACATCAAAGCCCATGTCAAACCAGGCATAACTGAGCATGTGCAGGCTGGCGTAGCCAAACACCAACAGGCCCAACATGCGCCGAAACCTGGCCAACTCGGGCCAGCCCAGTAGGTTTCGCAATGGGGTCACGGCCAACACAACACACAAGCCACGCAAGGTCCAGTCACCGGTGGCCCGAATCAAGGCCTCTGCCGGGTTGGCGCCCAATTGGTCTTGCAAAGTCTGGGCTACGAGCCATGCCAAAGGCATCAACCCCGCCAGCAACACGGCCCACCAAGCAGCAGGATGACGCAGCGCAGCTCTCATGACCTCATAAAAACCGCTGCCACCGACATCAGAAAAACTTTTTCAAGTCCATGCCCGCGTACAACTGACCCACCTGTGTTTCGTAGCCATTGAACATCAGGGTCTTCCGCTTTTTGGCCAACAAGCCGTCTTCGCCAATGCGCCGCTCGGTGGCCTGACTCCAGCGTGGGTGGTCCACCAAGGGGTTGACGTTGGAATAAAAGCCATATTCTTGGGGGGCCGATTTTTCCCAAGAGATCACAGGTTGTTTGTCGGTGAAGCGGATCTTGACCAAACTCTTGCCGCTCTTGAAACCGTACTTCCATGGCACCACCAAACGCAGGGGTGCGCCGTTTTGCTTGGGCATGACTTCGCCGTACATGCCAAACGCCAACAAGGTCAGGGGGTGCATGGCCTCGTCCATGCGCAGCCCCTCCAAATAAGGCCAATCCACCACACCACCCCGCACTCCGGGCATGGTTTTCGGGTCGGCCAAAGTCACAAACTCCACGTACTTGGCGCTAGGCAAAGGCTCCACGCGGCGAATCAAATCGGCCAGCGAATACCCTATCCAGGGGATCACCATGGACCATCCTTCGACACAACGCAGGCGGTAAATGCGCTCTTCCATGGCGCCCCACTTCATCATGTCCTCCAAATTCACGCGGCCTGGCTTCTTGACCATGCCTTCGATCTCGACGCTCCACGGCTCGGTTTTGAGCGTGTGCGCCCTTTTGGCCGGATCGGCTTTGTCGGTGCCAAACTCGTAAAAATTGTTGTAAGTCGTCGCGTCTTTGTAGGGTGTCAATTTGTCCATGACCACGCCACCTGCCAGCTTGGTGGGCACAGAAACCAAGGGCGGCAACTGCCCCGACCGAACCATCTGCGCCCGCGCATCGCGCATGCCCCAAGCGGCCAATGCCAAGCCCGCCGAACCCATGGCCGCTTGGCGAATCAGCGCCCTTCGCTGCAAGTAGACCGCTTCTGGGGTGATCTCACTGGACACCGGGTGCTGAAAACCAGAACGGGAAGATAAGAAGATCATGGTTTAACCTTTAAAGTCACGTTGTGATTGTGAACTTTTCATCCGTAGCCTGCACAATCCCGCGATTTTCAAGATCATTTCCACGCTGGGCTCGGTGGTCAATCCTTGTTTGGAAGCGCAAGGCCGCTGCCCCCCTGACTTGGACCTTTGAATGACCCCTCCATCTGACATCAC
>JACDQO010000452.1 GCA_015657605.1 Limnohabitans sp.
ACAACGGCGACTACATCCAGGACATCGCCACCGATTTTCTGGCGGGCAAAACCGTGCAGTCCGACGACCGCAGCTGCACCGCCAGCGGCGATGTGAACGACGTGGATGGCATGCGCGAGTTTGCCGTGGCCTATTTGCGCCGCGAGCAAGACTTGGATCTCAAGGCCTTTGACGTGCGCTTTGACAACTATTACCTGGAGTCGAGTCTGTACACCAGCGGCAAGGTCGATGCGGCTGTGCAAAGACTCAAAGACGCGGGCAAGACCTACGAGCAAGACGGCGCCCTGTGGCTCAAATCCACCGATTACGGCGACGACAAAGACCGCGTCATGCGCAAGGGCGACGGCACCTACACCTACTTTGTGCCCGATGTGGCCTACCACATCGCCAAGTGGGAGCGCGGCTTCACCCGCGTGGTGAACATCCAAGGAACCGACCACCACGGCACGATTGCCCGCGTGCGTGCGGGCTTGCAAGCGGCCAATGTAGGAATTCCCGAGGGCTACCCCGACTACGTGCTGCACACCATGGTGCGCGTGATGCGCGGCGGCGAAGAGGTGAAGATCTCCAAGCGGGCGGGCAGCTACGTGACGCTTCGCGACCTCATCGAGTGGACCAGCAAAGACGCGGTGCGCTTCTTTTTGCTGTCACGCAAGCCCGACACCGAATACATCTTTGACATTGACCTGGCG
The DNA here is from genome assembly GCA_015657605.1 of Limnohabitans sp. Lineage (GTDB taxonomy): Bacteria > Pseudomonadota > Gammaproteobacteria > Burkholderiales > Burkholderiaceae_C > Limnohabitans_A. The sequence continues at coordinate 693 of JACDQO010000452.1, forward strand.
CTGGCGCAAAACAACGACAACCCGGTTTACTACGTGCAATATGCCCATGCCCGCATCTGCTCGGTGCTGGCCTCGTGGAAAGAAAAAGACGGCGGCGACACCGCCAGCCTGACCCACGCCGACCTGTCGCCGCTGCAAAGCCCACAGGCCCATGCGCTGATGTTGGCCCTGGCCAAGTACCCCGAGATGCTGACATCAGCGGCCACCGACTTCGCGCCGCACGACGTGACCTTTTATTTGCGCGACCTGGCTTCGCAGTACCACAGCTACTACGATGCTGAGCGCATTTTGGTGGACGACGAAGCGGTCAAAAAAGCGCGCTTGGCCCTGGTGGCGGCCACCGCACAGGTGCTGCGCAATGGCCTCAAAGTGCTGGGCGTGTCGGCCCCGCAAAAATGTGAATGGACGCGTCATGAATTTGAAAACCCAACGTGGCGGCACCTTTTTAGGCTTCATCCTGGGGCTGGTATTGGGTCTGGGCGTGGCCTTGGGTGTGGCCATTTATGTGACCAAAGTGCCCACGCCCTTTTCCAACAAGAACCAGCCCCGCACCAGCGCGCAGGATGTGCAGGAAACCGAAAAGAACAAGGACTGGAACCCCAACAGCGTGCTGCAACCCAAGGCACCCGCCGAGCAGCCTGCGGCACCCAACCCCAATCAGCCCGCCGCAGACACCCCCGCCGCTGCGGCCGATGCGGCCAAACCCGCACCCCGCCCCGCGGTGACCGCAGACCCGCTGGGCGACCTGGCCAAAACCAAATCGGGCCTGAGCACCCCCGTCACCCCGCCTGATGCAGCAGACCCGTTTGACTATCTGGTCCAAGCCGGCGCTTACCGCACCAGCGCCGATGCCGACGCCCAAAAGGCCAAGCTGGCCATGCTGGGGCTGGACGCCAAAGTGTCCGAGCGTGACCAAGCAGGCCGGGTGGTGTACCGTGTCCGCATGGGGCCCTTCAGCGACAAAAATGCCGCCGAACGCATCCGCACCCAACTCGAATCCAACGGCATCGAAAACACCCTGGTCCGCGTTCAGCGCTGACCACCTTCTTGTCACTCAAGGGAGCACACCATGAAACGTCGCCTTTTCTCCACCCTCATGCTGTCCATGACCGCATGGCTGGGCAGCACCACAGCTTGGGCCCAACAAGCCTTCCGTTCGGGCAAGGACTACATCACCCTCGAGCGCCCTGTGGCCACCGAATCGGGCTCGGGCAAGATCGAAGTGCTGGAGTTTTTTTGGTACAGCTGCCCCCACTGCAATGTGTTTGAGCCCGCTTTCGAGCAATGGGCCAAAAACGCCCCCAAAGACGTGGTGGTGCGCCGCGTGCCCGTGGCTTTCCGCGAAGACTTTGTGCCCCAGCAGCGCCTGTACTACACACTGGAGGCGATGAACCTGGTGGAGAAAATGCACATCAAGGTGTTCAACGCCATCCACGGCGAAAAACTCATGCTCAACAGCGAAGCCACCGTGCTGGCCTGGGCCGAGAAACAGGGGATCGACAAAGCCAAGTTTGCCGAGACCTACAAGTCGTTCGGCGTGGCCGCCAAAGCCAAGCGCGCCGTGCAATTGCAAAATGATTTCAAAATCGAGGGCGTGCCCTCTTTGGGCGTGGCGGGTCGCTACTACATCGACGGCACCTTGGCGGGCAACATGGACCGCGCCCTGAAAGTGGCAGAGGCCCTGATTGCCCAGACCCGACAGGGCCGCTGAAACCCGATTTGCCTCAGGCTGGCCAAAGCCCGTGGCCCCCACCCACCCGCCATCACTTGTTTTGGCGGGTTTTTTTGGTTTTTTGGGGCGTGGTGGGGTGTCGTTTGGGCTTAAACCGATGAAACTTGCACCTACAATGGCTCAGTTCATCAGCAAGATTCATGCCCTCTAAAACTCCAGCCCGTACCAGCCGCCCTATTCTGGCCTTTTTGGCACTGTGCGCCAGCCTGCTGGCTTGGCCCTGCTTGGCCGAAAAAGCCGACCGTGACAAACCCATGCAGATCGAGGCCGACAGCATGCGGCACGATGAAGCCAAGTTGCTGACCCAATTCACCGGCAAAGTGGTGGCCACCAAGGGGACCTTGGTCTTGCGGGCCGCCCGCATGGAAGTGCAACAAGACAGCCAAGGCCGCCAGGTGGCCAAGTTGTGGGCCGCCCCCTCAGAGCGCGTGTTTTTCAGACAAAAGCGCGAAGGCCTGAATGAATACACCGAGGGTGAAGCCGAAGAAGTCACCTACGACAACCAAG
>JACDQO010000453.1 GCA_015657605.1 Limnohabitans sp.
GTCAAAGCGTTGCTGGATGTTCTTGATGAACCAGCGCGCTTCTTGCAGGCGCTGCTGCAGGCCTGCGTGGTTGTCGCCCTTGCCGCCGCGCAGGGCGTTGGCATAGATGTCGTGCACGCGCAGCTTGGGCATCACATCCGGGTTGAGCTGGATGCGGAATTTGGGCGTGGCCGTTTTGCTGGTGTTGATGACCAGCACATCGGGGATGATGATGTTTTGCTCGGCCTGCACAAAGGGGCGGCCGGGCTTGGGTTCGAGCCGGGCGATGAAGGGGATGGCGGCTTTGACCAGGGCTTCGCTCAAGCCGCAGGCCACCGCCAGGCGTTTGTAGTCGCGCTTGGCCAGCATCTCCAGCGGCTGGGTGCAGATGGCCAGCGCCGCTTGGGCCACTTCGCTGTTCGGTTCGTCTTGCAGCCAGGCCTTGATCTGGATGCGCAGGCACTCTGCCAAGTCGCGCGCGCCCACGCCCACGGGTTCGAGCGATTGCAGCAAGCCCAGTGCCACGGTGAAGCGGTGCACCAGCTCATCGATTTGCTCAAAGTCATCGGTGCCCGCCAAGCTGGCGGCCAACTCGGGCAGGGTGTCGGTCAGGTAGCCGTCGTCGTTCAGCGACTCGATCAAAAAGCGCAGCGCGGCGCGGTCCACCTCAGACAGGCGCAGTGACAAGGCTTGGCGGTGCAAAAAGTCGGTCAGGGACCCGCTGCTGCGCGCCAAGTCAATGGCGTCGGCGGTTTCTTCACCGTTCTTTTGGCGCGGGGTGGCGTCGCCGCCCCATTCGCTGTCATCGGGGCGCATGTCCACGCTGCCGTCGCCGTCCCAGCTCTCGGCCACATCGGTGACCACTTCGTCGCGGGTTTCGCTGGCGCTGTCCTCGCTGCTGCTGGAGGTGCTGGCGCTTTCGCTGACGCGGTCGCCCAAGCTCACGTAGCTGTCTGCTTGCTCCAGACCAAATGCTTCGGCTGGGGCTTCTTCTTCAGCGCGCTCCAGGAAAGGGTTGTCGTCCAGCATCTGGTCGACCTCTTGCGACAACTCCAGCGTGGACAGCTGCAGCAGGCGGATCGATTGTTGCAACTGGGGCGTGAGCGCCAGGTGCTGGGACATGCGAAGCGACAGGCCGGGCTTCATGGCTGTGCTCTCTTGTCGTGGACGCGCTGGGTGTTCATCACATCCTGAAGTGTTCGCCCAGGTACACCCGGCGCACATCGGCGTTGGCCACGATCTCGTCGGGCGTGCCCTCGGCCAGCACGCGACCTTCGCTGATGATGTAGGCGTGGTCGCAAATGCCCAGCGTTTCGCGCACGTTGTGGTCGGTGATCAGCACGCCAATGCCACGTTGTTTGAGGAAGGCGATGATGCGCTGGATCTCAATGACAGCAATCGGGTCGATGCCTGCAAAAGGCTCGTCTAGCAAAATGAAACGCGGGTCGGTGGCCAAGGCGCGGGCAATCTCCACGCGGCGACGCTCACCGCCCGACAGCGCCACCGAAGGCGAGTCGCGCAGGTGGTCCACCCGCAAATCGTTCAGCAATTCGGTCAGGCGTTTTTCCACCTCGGCACTGCTCAGGGCGCGGCCTTGCGCATCGGTTTGCAGCTCCAAAATGGCGCGCACGTTGTCGGCCACCGACAGCTTGCGGAAGATGGAAGCTTCTTGCGGCAAATACGACAAGCCCATGCGCGAACGCTTGTGGATGGGCATGCGGGTGACGTCTTCGCCGTCGATCAAAATCTGCCCGCCGTCGGCCCGCACCAGGCCGACGATCATGTAGAACGAGGTGGTTTTGCCAGCACCGTTGGGGCCGAGCAAACCCACCACTTCGCCTTTGTCCACTTGCACCGAGACATCGTGCACCACCTTGCGGCTGCCATAGGCTTTTTTCAGGTGGTGCGCTTCCAAGCGGCTGCTGACTTCGGGCTCGCTCATGGCTTTTGGGTGGGCGCCATGCTGGGGCTGGTGCGCAGTGTGGGGGCCATCACAGGCGGGGCGGTGTCCGGCGTTTTGGCGCGCGGCACCAAGGTGGCGCGGACCCGGCGCTCAGCCGACTGGCTGGGCTGGCCGTCCACGGTGATCACTTCGGTGATGTTGTTGAACACGATGCTGTGGCCTTGCAGTTGGTTGGCCACTTCGGTGCCGCGCAAGACGCGCA
>JACDQO010000454.1 GCA_015657605.1 Limnohabitans sp.
CGGCAATTTGCGGCCCCCAAAACTTGTAAAGGTTGCTGCCCTTGTCGGTCTGCAGCGTGGTGCCCATCTCCAGGCGGTAGGGCTGCATCCAGTCCAGCGGGCGCAACACGCCGTACAGGCCACTCAAAATACCCACATGGGTTTGCGCCCAGTCCAGGTCTTTGGCGCTCAGGGTCTTGGCGTCCAGGCCTTCGTACACATCGCCATTGAAGGCCAGCACGGCTTGCTTGGCATTTTTGGCGGTGAACTTGGGGGTCCAGGCTTCGTAGCGCGCCACGTTCAAGGCGGACAGCGCGTCCGACAGGTCCATCAGCTCGGCGATTTGCTGGGGCGACTTTTGGCGCAGCACGTCAATCAGGGCCTGCGATTGCGGCACAAACTGCGGCAGCGTGTGGGGCACGCCCGCTGCGGGGGTTTCGTAGTCCAGAGATTTCGCGGGTGACAATAAAAAGAGCATGACGAGAACTTCAGAGCATGGGGTTATGGAGACTGGGTTCAGAACCGAATGAACCACCAGACGCAGGTCGCTCGGTCAAGCGACCAGAGACATATTTATGCAACACACTGGCGATCAGCGTTTGGTAAGGAATGCCTTCTTCCAGCGCTTTGGTCTGGATGTCCGAGAGGTCACCTGAAGACAAGCGGATGTTGACCCGCCGGTCTTTGATGGCGGTGGCTCGCGCAGCGGCTTTGAACTGGGCCAATTCGCTTTTGCTGGCCACTGATTGGAGTTGCCCCTTGTTGAACAAGTCGAGCAATTCGGCTTCTTCGCGGTCAATCTTGGACATCGTCTGCTCCTTGCTTCAAATAATCACGGGTGGCCTTGCGGCTGGGGATCACGGTTTTGAGAAAAAATGATCACGGTAGGTATTGGCGGCATTTGACTATTGATCCGGCACGCTGAAGTTTGATTTTTCTGCACCGTCACCTCGTAGGTCGGTACCTTTAGCCCCGACATTGCGGGCTTCGGCGTAGGCTGCATGTCGGGGCTAAAGCCACCGACCTACAACTGACAAACACAGGGGCAATTCAATCTTCGTGTGGCCGAATCAATAATCGGAGCATTGCACATATTGTCTTCGAGGCTCAAAAACGTAGCGGGTGACAATAAGAACAACATGCTCAACATCCTTTACCGGGACGATTATCTCGCCATCGTCAACAAGCCTGCGGGTTGGCTGGTGCATCGCACCCCGCTGGACAAGGGTGAAACCCGCTTTGTGCTGCAGGCACTGCGCGACCAGATCGGCCAACATGTCTGGCCCGTGCACAGGCTGGACAAGGGCACCAGCGGCGTGCTGGTGTTTGCCCTGAACGCCGAGGTGGCGCGCACGCTGGGCCAGGCTTTTGAAACGGGTGAGGGTCTGCACAAAACCTACCGCGCCGTGGTGCGTGGCTGGCCTGCCGACGAGGGCCTGATTGACCACCCCTTGAAGCGCATGCCCGACGACATGCGCACAGAACGCATGGAGGTGCAGCCCGCCCAAAGCCGCTTTGCCACCTTGCGCCGCTTTGAACTACCTCTGCCGCAGCAGGGCTTTGCAACTACCCGCTGTGCCGAAGTGGCGCTGGAGCCGCTCACGGGCCGCCGCCACCAACTGCGCCGCCACATGAAGCACATCGCCCACCCGATCATCGGCGACGCCACGCATGGCAAGGGGCCACTCAACCGGGCCGTGGCCGAGTTGCTGGGGCTGCAGCGCCTGTGGCTGCACGCACAAAGCCTGACGCTGACCCACCCGGTCTCTGGTCAACCGCTGGTCATCAAGGCGACATTGGCTGATGAATGGACACTTTGGGACGCATTTCGAAAATGTCCGAGTGTGGTCAGTGATTGATGTCACGCAGAGGATAAGACTTGCCTCTTGATCTGCCTAAGATCGCACGTCTTGCGTTGGGGTGCCCTCCAATGCCCCTGCCAAGCTGGCTGTGCCAGCGCCACCCCTTTCACACGCCAAGCCATCCACACCATGAGCCTGCTTTTCACCCCCTTCACCTTCAACGCGCCCTCTGGCCCCCTCACCCTGCCCAACCGCATCGTGATCGCGCCCATGTGCCAGTACTCGGCCGTCAACGGCCAAGCCACCGATTGGCACCTGACGCACTGGACCAACATGCTCAACAGTGGTGCGGGCCTGTTCACCATCGAGGCCACCGCCGTGTCGGCCGTGGGCCGCATCAGCCCCGGCTGCTTGGGCCTGTGGGACGACGCCACCCAAGCGGCGCTGGGTGACAAGCTGCACCGCGCCCGCCGCTTGGCGCCCGCCATGCCCGTGTGCATTCAGATTGGCCATGCAGGCCGCAAGGCATCGAGCGCGGCCCCCTGGGACGGCGGCATGCTGATTGCCCCCGAAAACGGTGGCTGGCAGCCCGTGGCCCCCAGCGCCCTGCCCCACCTGCCCAATGAAGCGGCCCCCACCGAGATGAGCCTGGCCGACATCGCGCAACTCAAGGCCGACTTTGTCAACACCGCCCGTCGCAGCCACGAACTGGGCATTGAGGCCATCGAGTTGCACGCCGCGCATGGTTATTTGCTGCACGAGTTTTTGTCGCCCATTTCCAACCAGCGCACCGACCAATACGGCGGGTCGTTTGAAAACCGCATTCGCTTGCCGATGGAAGTGTTCAAGGCCGTGCGCGAGGCTTTTGGCGGCACGCTGGGCATGCGCATTTCGGGCACCGACTGGGTCGATGGTGGCTGGACGGTCGAAGAAACTGCAGAGCTGTCTGCCCAGCTCAAACAAGCCGGAGCGCAGTTCGTGCACATCTCGTCGGGGGGTGTCTCGCCTTTGCAAAAAATTGTCTTAGGCCCGGAGTACCAAGTGCACCTGGCCAAAGCGGTCAAGGCCAAGTCAGACCTGACCACCATCGCCGTGGGCCTGATCACCGAGCCGGCTCAGGCCGAAGCCGTGCTGCAGCGTGGCGACGCCGATCTGGTGGCGCTGGCCCGCAGCTTTTTGTACAAGCCGCGCTGGGGCTGGGAAGCGGCGGTGGCGCTCGGCGGCACGGTGGACTCACAACACCAGTACTGGCGCAGCCTGCCCCGCGAAGCCAAGAACATCTTCAACGACGCCAAGATTGGCATGCGCTGATTTTTAAAACCCACCCACAAAGAGAGACACATGAACACACGTCGCAAAATTTCCAAACTGCTGGCCATGGCCAGCCTGTGCGCCCCCTTGGCCTTGATGGCCCAGGCTTTCCCCAGCAAGCCGATCACCTTGGTGGTGCCCGTGCCGCCAGGCGGCTTGGTCGACACATCGGCCCGCTTGATCTCGGAGCCTTTGGGCCGTTTGATTGGCCAATCGGTCGTGATCGACAACAAGGGCGGTGCCAGCGGCAACTTGGCTTACCAACAAGTGGCACGCAGCCCCAAAGATGGCCACACTCTGCTCGTCTCGTACTCGGGTTACCACATTGCCAACCCGATCTTGATGAGCAAACTGCCTTGGGAGTTGAAAGATTTGACCCCTGTGGGTTTGATCACCGTGGCCACCAACGTGGTGGCGGTACACCCTTCGGTGCCTGCCAACAACATGCGTGATTTCATTGCGTTTTTGAAGCAAAACCCGGGTAAGCTGAACTACGCGTCTCAGGGCAACGGTTCGGTCTCACACATCGGCACCGAAATCTTCAAGCAACAAACCGCCGTGGATTTGGTGCATGTGCCTTACAAGGGTTCGGGCCAGGCCATTGCCGACGTGTTGGCGGGCCAGGTGCAGGTGTTCATGACGACACCGCCTTCGGTGATGCAACACATCCAAGCGGGCAAGCTCAAGGCGTTGGCTGTGACCGGCAAAAAACGCCACCCCGGCATGCCGCAAGTGCCCACCATGGCCGAGGCGGGTTACCCCAACATTGACCTGGAAGCTTGGGTGGCTCTTTATGCCCCAGCAGGCACACCCACCGCCACCATCAACCAACTGGCCGATGCCGTCAAACGCAGCCTGGACTTGCCCGAGAGCAAGCAGCGGGCTGACCAAGCGGGCATTGAGGTGCGCTTTCTGGCCCCAGCCGACATGACCAAACTGCTGGACCGCGAAATCGCCGACTGGACCCAGGCCATCAAGACCGCAACATCAAGTTGGATTGAAAAAAGCCCCGCAAGTGCGGGGCTTTTTTTTAAGCAGCGATTAGTTGCTTGGCCAGCGCATGCAAACGCGTGCCGGGTCGCGTCAGATCGGTGACGATGCTGAAGTGGTTGAGGCTGCCCAAGTCTTCGCAAACGGGCACGGTCTTGGGGCCCCAGGCTTGGTGAATCAAAC
>JACDQO010000455.1 GCA_015657605.1 Limnohabitans sp.
AACTCGCGACCCTCTGCTCCCAAAGCAGATGCGCTACCAGGCTGCGCTACGCTCCGACTGACCGTATTCTAACCGTCAAATGTGGGATTTTCAGGCCCCATGTGGCAAAAAATGTCTCACCTTGAGGGCCCGAAACGACGCGTGGTCATTCGGGCGCTTGGCTCGGTGATCAGCTGCCGCGTGTGATGGGCATGCCCATGTCACCTGGAAGGGCGAGTTGCTTGGCCAGTTCAAGTTTGGCCAAGGAGTTGCGGTGGACTTCATCTGGACCGTCCGCCAAGCGCAAAGTGCGCTGGTGGGCGTAGGCATAGGCCAGCGGGAAGTCTTGCGACACGCCGCCGCCGCCATGGGCCTGAATGGCCCAGTCGATGATTTGACAGGCCATGTTGGGCGCCACAATTTTGATCATCGCGATTTCGGCCTTGGCGACCTTGTTGCCCACGGTGTCCATCATGTAAGCGGCTTTGAGCGTGAGCAAGCGGGCCTGCTCGATCATGCAACGCGACTCGGCGATGCGCTCTTGCCACACGGTCTGTCGTGCCACTTCGCGGCCAAAGGCGACGCGTTCGTTCAGGCGTTTGCACATCAGCTCGAGGGCCCGCTCTGCAATACCGATGGTGCGCATGCAGTGGTGGATGCGGCCTGGCCCCAAGCGGCCTTGGCGATTTCAAAGCCACGGCCTTCGCCCAACAAGATGTTTTCGGCCGGCACGCGCACGTCTTTGAGCACGACCTCCATGTGGCCGTGTGGCGCGTCGTCGTAGCCAAACACCGACAAGGCGCGCACCACGGTGATGCCTTTGCTGTTGGCAGGCACCACGATCATGGACTGCTGCTCGTGGCGACCGGCATCCGGATTGGTCTTGCCCATGACGATGTAGACCGCGCAGCGTGGGTCACCTGCGCCGGATGACCACCATTGCGGCCATTGATGACGTACTCATTGCCTTCACGGCGGATATCGCATTCGATGTTGGTGGCGTCTGACGAGGCCACATCGGGTTCGGTCATCAAAAAGGCCGAGCGGATTTCGCCGCGCAGCAGGGGCTCAAGCCAGGTGTCCTTGAGGCTCTCGCTGGCGTAACGCTCGAGAGTTTCCATGTTGCCGGTGTCGGGGGCTGAGCAGTTGAACACTTCTGCCGCAAAGGGCACTCGGCCCATGATCTCGCACAGCGGGGCGTATTCGAGGTTTGGACAGGCCTTGCGGTGCGCGTGTCGACTTGGGTAAAAACAGGTTCCACAAACCGGCGGCCAGCGCCTTGGGCTTGAGTTCCTCGACGATTTTGGTCGGGACCCACGCATTGCCTTTGGCGCGGTTCTCAGCGATTTCAGCGAAAAAGCGGGCCTCATTGGGGTAAATGTGCTCATCCATGAAGGCCAGCAAGCGCGCTTGCATGTCTTTGACCTTGGGGGTGTATTGGAAATCCATGGTCTCTCTCCTGAGGGTTGGGGGGTGGTTTTGTAAAAGGGATCAGGCTTGGCAGGCAAAACGCCAGGCCAACTCGGCCATGGGGCGGGCACCCGCACCGGAAGTTTTGGCTTGCTCGCTGGATGCGGTGCCATCTTCGACGCGTTTGGCGATGCCTTGCAAGATGGCCGCGATGCGGAACATGTTGTAGGCGAGGTAAAAGTTCCAGTCTTTGGCCAAGGCTTCAGGGGTCGTGAAGCCGGTGCGCTCGCAGTAGCGGCGGATGTATTCGGCTTCAGATGGAATGCCCAAAGCGGCCAAATCGAGCCCGCCAATGCCTCGGAAAGTACCCGGTGTGATGTGCCAGGCCATGCAGTGGTAACTGAAGTCGGCCAGCGGGTGGCCGAGCGTGGACAGCTCCCAGTCGAGCACCGCCAGCACGCGGGCCTCAGAGGGGTGGAACATCAGGTTGTCCAGCCGATAGTCGCCGTGCACGATGCCGACCAGTGACTCGTCTTTGGCGCTGGCCGGGATGTTTTTCGGCAGCCATTCGATCAGCTGGTCCATCTCGGGGATGGGCTGGGTGATGGAGGCGGCGTACTGTTTGCTCCAGCGGCCAATTTGGCGTTCGATGTAATTGCCGGGTTTGCCATAGCTCGATAGGCCTTGTTTGGCGACATCGACCTTGTGCAGCGCTGCCAGCACCCGGTTCATCTCGTCGTAAATCGCGCCGCGCTCGGCAGGTGTCATGCCTGGCAGGGACTGGTCCCAGAGCACTCGGCCTTGCACGAACTCCATCACATAGAAGGCACGGCCAATGACCGACTCGTCGTCGCACAGCAACATGCATTTGGG
>JACDQO010000456.1 GCA_015657605.1 Limnohabitans sp.
CAGTTCAAGCGCTTCGCCTTGCACGCTGCCCGTCCGCCAGCCTGTTTGCATACTCTCGGTCGTGCCGCTGACCAGCGCGTCAAAGCCCTGAGCATCGGGCCTGGCCGCACACAGCACCACGGTGGCGCAGGCCTGCTCAGGGTCGGTGGGCGTGAAGATGTCTTGCCCGGCGGCCAATCCCACAGGGCTGTGCACCAAGGCATTGCGGCGCTTGAGCGTGCCGCGAAACTGGCTGCGGGCAACCACTTCTTGCCCGGGGTAGCAACCTTTTTTGAAGTTCACACCGCCCACCGATTCGTAATTGAGCATTTGCGGCACGAAGGCCTCGAACAGCGGCTGGGTCACCAGCGTCACGCCGCTCATGACCTCAGACCATGACCACACTTCGGTGGACACTTCAGCTCCGGCCGGCAGTGCTTGCGATGGCGCGCCGAGCCACAGGGCGCGGGGCACTTGGGTGTCGCCCAGCACGGCGGGGTAAAGCGCCACGGCGTGGGACCCATCGGCACCGGCGGTTTGCCAAGGCAAAGCCTTATCCAAAACGGCGCGGGCGCTGTCGCCCAACAAGCCGCGCAGCTGCCATTGGCCCGTGGCATCGGTCATTTTGACCTTGGCGCGCAGCACAAACATGGACAAGCGCTTGAGCGTTTGGGCCAGCAAATCGAGGCTCATGACCAACAAAACGGTGTCGGGCGTGGTTTTGATCACCACAAAACTGGCCTGCATGCGCCCCTTGGCCGAGCAAAAAGCGGCCAGTCGGGACTGGCCCACGGGCAAGAGCAACACGTCGTTGCTCAGTTGGTTGTGCAAAAAATTGGCCGCGTCTTCGCCTTGTGCCTGGATCACGCCCAAGTGGGGCAGGGCGGCAACGCCTTGCAGATGGGCAGCGAAGTGGTCGATGGTGGCGGTGGCTGAAGTGATCATAGTGATAGGTGTGTGATGAGCCCTGCTGGCAAGGCCCTCCGAATCCAATGGGGGCCGAACAGGGCCACAGAGCAAAGGCTGGAAGGTCTCAATTATGATCAGCCGCCAGAGTCAATCGGCTCTGTGCGGACATTTTTTAGGGTTCCGGGTGATCAAAGCTTTGTTCAAGGTCTTGGTGGGTTTGGTCGTATTGGCCTTGGCACTGGCTGCTGCTGCTTATTTTTGGGTGCAAGCCCCCATGCCGCTTCGTGGGCCTGCGGCCACCCCGGTCGATTTGTCGATCGAGCCGGGCACATCGGCCAAAGCCATCGCACAGGCCGTGGCCGATGCCGGTGTGGACACATCACCCAGCTTGCTTTACACGTGGTTTCGGCTGTCGGGTCAGTCGCGCCAAATGCGGGCCGGAAGTTATGAAATTGCCCCCGGTACGTCGCCCAAGCGTTTGCTGAGCATGCTGGTGCGGGGCGAAGAAAGCCTGCGCACGGTGACGATTGTGGAGGGCTGGAACTGGCGGCAAGTGCGCCAGGCTTTGGCCAAGGCCGAGCACCTCCAGCCCGACAGCCGCGCCCTGTCAGATGCGGCCTTGATGGCGCAGCTGGGACGTCCCGGGGTGGCACCGGAAGGGCGCTTTTATCCGGACACCTATTCGTATGCCAAGGGCGCCAGTGACTTGGCTGTGTTGCAGCGGGCCATGAAGGCCATGGACAAACAACTGCAGTACGCCTGGGATGCACGGCAACCCGGCGCAGCATTGCAGTCGCCCGAACAAGCGCTGATTTTGGCCAGTATTGTCGAAAAGGAGACCGGCAAGGCCCATGATCGCGCTCAGATTTCGGGTGTATTCAACAACCGGCTGCGCATCGGCATGCGCCTGCAAACCGACCCGACGGTGATTTATGGCTTGGGTGAAGCTTTTGACGGGGACTTGCGCCGGGTGCACTTGACGACCGACACCCCTTGGAACACCTACACCCGAGGTGGCTTGCCGCCCACACCGATTGCCATGCCGGGCAAAGCGGCTTTGTTGGCGGCGGTGCAACCTGCCAAAACCTCTGCGATTTACTTTGTCGCCAAAGGTGATGGCAGCAGCCACTTCAGCGCCACGCTGGACGAGCACAACCGGGCTGTGAACCGTTATCAGCGTGGGCAGAAGTAGGCCCAACTGTGCATGCGCTGATCGCGGTCGGAGTCCGCTCCTACAGGTGGCTACACCTGCGACAATTGGCTTTTGTCTTTCACGCACACCATGACACGCGGTTTGTTCATCAGTTTTGAAGGCATCGACGGCGCGGGCAAGTCCACGCACATCGCCAGCGTGGCCGAACTGTTTCGCCAAGCGGGCAGGACTGTGGTGCTGTCGCGCGAGCCAGGCGGCACGCCACTGTCTGAAAAGCTGCGCGAGTTGGTGCTGCACGAGCCCATGGATGCGCTGACCGAAGCGCTTTTGATGTTCGCGGCGCGTCGTGAGCACTTGGTAAAGGTGATCGAGCCTGCGCTGGCTCGGGGTGATGTGGTGCTGTGCGACCGTTTTACCGACGCCACTTTTGCATACCAAGGCGGTGGACGTGGTTTTGATTGGCAGGTGCTGGCCCAGTTGGAACGGATGGTGCAAGCCTTGCCCGATGGCGCTTTGCGCCAACCCGAGCTGACCGTCTGGTTCGACCTGGACCCACAAATTGCCGCTCAGCGCCTGGCTTCGGCCCGCGTACCGGACAAGTTTGAATCGCAGCCTGCCGACTTTTTTGCCGCTGTGCGCGCTGGTTATGCCAAGCGTCAAGCTGAAATGCCTGCCCGCTTTGCACGCATCGACGCGGCCCAAAGCATGGAAGCCGTCGGCGCTGATGTGGGCCGCGTGGTGAGCGAATGGATGAAGCGGACTGCCGCATGAGCGCCGTTTTGAATGCCCCCTGGATTGCGCGCCAAGCCACCGATTTGCTGGCCCAGCGTGGTCATGCTTGGCTGTTGCAAGGCCCGTCGGGACTGGGCCAATACGATTTGGCGCTGGCCATGGCTTCGGCCTGGCTGTGCGAAAAGCCCACTGCCCAAGGCGCTTGTGGCGAATGCCCCAGCTGCCACGCGATTGCCGTGCGCACCCATGCCGACCTGGAAGTGCTGATGCCCGAGACGGTGATGATCGAGCTGGGTTGGCCTTTGTCCGAAAAAGCCCAGGACGAGATCGACAAGAAAACCCGCAAGCCCAGCAAAGAAATTCGGGTGGATGCCATGCGCGATGCGGTGGAGTTTTCTCAGCGCACCAACGCACGGGGGCGCGGCAAGGCGGTGCTGGTGTTTCCGGCCGAGCGCATGAACACCATCACTGCTAACGCTTTGCTCAAAACCCTCGAAGAACCTCCGGGCGATGTGCGCTTTGTGCTGGCCACCGAGGCGGCGCACATGCTGCTTCCCACCATCCGCAGCCGCTGCTTGGCCCACATCATGAAGTGGCCCGAGGCCGATGAGGCGTTGACATGCCTCAGCGGGCAGGGCGTTCCCGCGCCGGTGGCGCAGGCTTTGCTGCGCAGCGCAGGTGGCCGCCCCACCGATGTGCTGCGCCAAGCTGAATCCGGTTTGTCGCCCGAGTGGTGGGCTGACTTGCCCAAGGCCATGCGCCAAGGCGATGCGCGCCACTTGGGCCGATTTGACCCCGGCGCAAGCCATCGACGCTTTGCAAAAGCTTTGCCACGATCTGGTGCTGCGCCAGTCAGGCGCGGTGCCGAGGTTTTTTGAGGCGGCGCAATTGCCCGCCAGCGCGGCTTCTGTGGCGGTGCTGACCGACTGGTTCAAGCGATTGATGCAATCTGCGCGCACGGCCGAGCACCCTTTCAATGCCGGTCTGATGCTGGAAGCGCTGACCGCCGATGCCCAACAAACCCTGCTGTCCAAGGGCTGAGCCATGTACACCGATTCCCATTGCCATTTGAATTTTCCCGAGCTGATGAGCCAGCTGGACAGCATCCAGCAGGCCATGGTGGCCGCCCAAGTGACCCGCGCCATGGTCATTGCACCATCGATGGAAAAGTTTGACGAGGTGCACAACTTGGCCATGGCCAACGACAACATGTGGGCCACCGTCGGCGTGCACCCCGACAACGAAGGCGTGCGCGAACCGAGCTTGCAGGATCTGCTGGATGGCGCAGCCCGACCCAAAGTGGTGGCCATTGGCGAAACGGGACTGGATTACTACCAAATGGACGAGCGCAAAGGCGGCCGTACCGTGGCCGACATGGAATGGCAACGCGAGCGTTTTCGCACCCACATCCGCGCTGGCAGGCAAACCCAGCTGCCGCTGGTGATCCACACCCGTGAGGCTTCAGACGACACCATCGCCATCTTGAAAGAAGAGGGCGAAACAGGCGGAGCAGGGTGTGCAGGCGGGGTGTTCCATTGCTTCACCGAAAGCCAACAGGTCGCGCGAGCGGCTTTGGATTTGGGTTTTTACATCTCTTTCTCGGGCATCTTGACCTTCAAGACTGCGGCTGATTTGCGCGAAGTGGCCAAATTTGTACCGGACGATCGCCTGTTGATTGAAACCGACAGCCCCTATTTGGCGCCTGTGCCGTTCCGGGGTAAAACCAACAACCCTTCCTATGTGCCACATGTGGCCACGATGTTGGCCAGCTTGAGAGGCGGTACGGCGGAGGACATTGGCCGTTTGACCACTCGCAATTTCTTATCTTTATTCGATAAAACCCATTGATTTTTAATCATGTATAACTTTAAGAAAATCATCAAGTGCGTTGTTTTAATTGCATTATTTTCATTCCAAATCAAGGCTCAAGCGGGTTCGTATGAAGATTTCTTTAAAGCCGTTCAGGTCGACAATGTGCGCACGGTCCAAACACTTTTGCAAAGAGGTTTTGATCCCAACACGGTCAACCCTGAAGGCATTCCGGCTTTGATGCTGGCCGTTCAAGAACCATCACTCAAAGTCGCGGAACTTTTGGCCAGTTGGCCTCAAACGAAGACCGAGGTCCGCAATGCCAACGATGAAAGTCCTTTGATGCTCGCAGCGCTCAGGGGATATTTGCCTTTGGTCAAAAAGTTGGTGGCCAATGATGCCGATGTGAACAAGCCCGGATGGACACCTTTGCATTACGCGGCGACGGGAGGCCACGTGCCGATCGTTGAGTTTTTACTCGACGAAAGCGCCTACATTGACGCCGAGTCGCCCAATGGCACCACGCCTTTGATGATGGCGGCGATGTATGGCAGCCCTGAGGCGGTCAAGGTCTTGATTCAGGCTGGTGCTGATCTGACCCTCAAGAACCAACTGGGCATGACCGCGCTTGATTTTGCGGTGCGTGGACAACGGGCCAATGCCCGAGAGTTGATCGAAACGGGCTTGGCTCGCTTGGCTGAACGTCAAAAACGCAACTTTCAGTTGCCACAAAGTCCTGCTGAGCAGTCGTCAACACGTTGACGAATCCAAGCTCTGAGACTTGTTGAGTAGATTTGTGACTTCATGATTGCCCACGATGTGTATTATGTAAAGTTATAAATGCAACAGAAGATTCAGGCTGGCTTCATCTGAACCGCCCAATCAGAAGTGAGGTTGATAGAGAGCCGCCAGCCCCTTTCAATCAACGGTCGTTGATCAGGGCTTAAAGACCAAACGGTGAACAGTTGTACCTTTTTGTTGAAGGGCCCGGTATTGACCGGACGCCCACGCACTGGCCATCGATCTGCTTCGGGAATCAAAAACATGGCCGGATTGACCGGTTTGGTAAATGAAGACCGATTGATCAGGATCAGCCAGGTCATACACCGCACGCATCGACGCCGCATGGCGGTTGGCAAAAGGCTCCTTGAGGTCGTTGGCCCAATACTGACCCACATTCACCGTGAACAAATCCCCTGCGCTTTCGGTGCGCACATCAAACAAGGTGTTCAGAAAAGGCACTTTGCCAAAGGGCTTGTGGCTGCTGATGGCCGGGTGCCAAGCACCCCATCGCCATGTGCGCATGTCCTGGCCTTGACGGGCTGAAATACGGGTCAAAGCACGGTCGAGCGCAGCTGACACTTGCGCTGGGCAGCCCGCAGCACCACACCAAAAAGCGTCCGAGCGCTTCAAGATGCCGTCCACCGCCGCACGAAAATGGCGCTTGCCGTAAAGCGCCTGGAAACGCTCGGCCCCCAGATGCGGCACCAGCAAGCCACGTGTTAACTCATCGGCCCAGACATTGAACACCAGGGCAGCGGCACTGTCTGCCTTCATCTGGCCATCAAAAGTGCTGAGCATTTTCAGGGCCTGAGCGCCCAGCGGGTGTTGAGGTTTGGCAGTCAGAGCAGCCGGCAGCAGCGCCTTCGCGCCCAAGGACAAGACGTCGTTTTGGATGGCTTGCAGGCTTTCTCGGCTGTGTTTGGGGCTCGCAGCCAGCAATTGTTCAATGCGCTCAAAGCGCTCGGGCGTGGTCCAGTCGCCGCCCACAAAATGCGCATAGCCAGGCGGCAGGATGTTTTGGTTGGCGGTGGCGTGCCAGCCTTTGGCTTCAATGGCTTGGCGATTCACCGCAGGGTTTTGTTCAGCGGGCAACCAACCGGTCCAGTCGTATTGGGCCAGCCAACCTGGGGCGGGTGAAACTCCCCGAATGTCGTTTTGCGGGGAGCGTATGGGCAGTTTGCCCACGGCCTGAAACGCCACTTCGCCCAGCGTGTCGGCCATGACCACGCTTTGCATGGGCGCATGGTTGTCGGTGAAAGCCTTTTGCAGTTCGGGCACGGTTTGCGCCCAGTTGGTCAACATGCCCGATTCCACGGTTTTGTTGTCTTCGGTCAAGGCTGACCAGCGCAGGCTGACGGCGTAACGCTGACCGTCGATCAGTTGGCGGTATTGCGGTTGAACATCGCTGATGACAGGCCCGTGCCGCGTGTTGCGAACAGTAAGGGACACATCGCCCTGCCCTTTGACGCGGATGGTTTCGGCGCGCTCTTCGAATGCGGCCCAGCCGGTGGGGGTGCGGTATTGACCAGGTTGGGTGGCGTCCAGCTGTTCCAGGTAAAGGTCCTGAACGTCAGGCCCCGTGTTGGTGAATCCCCAGGCCACGCCTTGTGTGCGTCCGAGCACCACAAAAGGCAAACCGGGCAAAGTGGCGCCGATCACATCCAGCGCGGGGTGTTTGTGCCCACCGGGCAATTCCCCTGCGGGCGCTTTGAGGCGGGCGAAATACCAGATGGCTGGCGAACTCAAAGCCAAGTGCGGATCGTTGGCCAGCAAGGGTTTGCCGCTGACGGTGCGGCTGCCGGGCACCACCCAGTTGTTGCTGCCCTTGCCTTCCAAAATGCCCACATCGCGCACCCAATCGGCCGACCATTGGGCCAAAGCATTGGAGGCAGGCTCGATGGCCGACGCGGTTTTGTTCTTGGCCGCGTACACGCCCAGTTCGGCATACAAGGCTGGCAGGTCGACCGCTGTGGCGGGTTTTTCACCCGGGTAAGGCGGCATGAGTTGCCACAACTGCTCATGGTTGAGCACCTGAGAGGCCGACAAACGGGCAAATTCCTGACCCCAGTTTCCCCCCAAATCGAGGGCCATCATCAGCGCCCAGCCCAAACTGTCTTCGGGCGACCAGGTTTGGCCTTTGGGGCCACCTGCCACGGTTCCGAGGATTTTGAATTCAGGCGATGGCCGCACAGCGCCGGTGGCCCAAGCGTTCTGAATGCCCTCGCTGTAGGCCTGCAGGGCGGCTTGCGTTGCGGGCGATAAGCCCTTGAACTGTTTTTGCGCCATGCCGATGATGCCCAGCGTGCGCATGAGTTTGTCGGTGTCCAGCGTGGCCGCACCCAAAATTTCGGACAACTCACCGCGCATCAGGCGGCGGTTGAATTCGAGTTGCCAGCCGCGCTCTTGGGCGTGCACAAATCCGAGTGCGCGCCAGGTGTCGAGGGCAGAGGCACCTTCAATGTGCGTCACATCCGCAGCATCGCGAGTGATGGTGACATTGCCACCCAAGCCCGACAGTTTGAGCTGTCCGTTGAGTTGCGGGATGCTGCGCAGCAAGTGCACGGCCAAGACGCCACCCGCCACCAGCAAAGCGGCCAGCAGCAGCAAAACAAGTCTTCCGATCCATTTCATGGGTGTCTCCGTGCGGGCGATGTCATCGCCTCTTGGGTGTCATGCTCAGACCTTCATTGAAGGCATTTTTTAAAGTCTTAAATGTGGCCCCAAACCATCAGCGCGTCACGCCCTTCGGTGACAAGGTCCACCTTGGCGCCCACTGGCAGCAGCACCTTGGTTTCGACATGACCAAAAGGCAAACCGGTAAGCACCGGGG
>JACDQO010000457.1 GCA_015657605.1 Limnohabitans sp.
CAGTTCAACCTGTTTCCGCACCTGACGGTGATGGAAAACCTGATCTTGTCCCCCACCTGGGTGGCCAAGTTGCCCCGCAAAGAAGCCATCGACAAAGCCATGGTGCAGCTGGAGCGCGTGCGCATTGCCGAGCACGCCAACAAGTACCCCCTGCAGTTGTCCGGCGGCCAGCAGCAGCGCGTGGCGATTGCCCGTGCGCTGTGCTTGACGCCCAAGATCATGCTGTTCGATGAGCCCACTTCGGCCCTCGACCCCGAGATGATCAAGGAAGTGCTGGACGTGATGGTCGAGTTGACCAGCCAGGGCATGACCATGCTGTGCGTGACGCACGAGATGGGCTTTGCCAAGGCCG
Organism: Limnohabitans sp.; assembly: GCA_015657605.1. Taxonomy (GTDB): domain Bacteria; phylum Pseudomonadota; class Gammaproteobacteria; order Burkholderiales; family Burkholderiaceae_C; genus Limnohabitans_A. The sequence continues at coordinate 353 of JACDQO010000457.1, forward strand.
TGGCCGACCGTGTGATCTTCATGGACCAAGGCCAGGTGGTTGAACAAGCCCCGCCACAGCAGTTCTTTGACTCGCCGCAGACCGATCGGGCGCAAGACTTCTTGTCCAAAATTCTGGGTCATTGAGGCGGGCTTTGGCCGTTTGAGACAATACGCGCCATGACCCAAGAACTCACCCTCATCCGTCCCGACGACTGGCACCTGCATGTGCGCGATGGCGCCGCTCTGAACGTGGTGGTGCCTCACACCGCTGCGCAATTTGCCCGCGCCATCATCATGCCCAACCTCAAGCCGCCCGTGACCACGGCAGCGCAGGCGTTGGCCTATAAAAACCGCATCTTGGCCGCTGTGCCTGCGGGCATGGCCTTTGAGCCGCTCATGACCCTGTACCTGACGGACAACCTGGACCCGGCAGAGATCGCCCGTGCCAAAGCCGCAGGCGTGGTGGCTTGCAAGTTGTACCCGGCCGGTGCCACGACCAACAGCGACGCGGGCGTGACCGATCTGCGCAAGATCTACCCCGTGCTCGAAGCCATGCAGCGCGAAGGTGTGTTGCTCTTGGTGCATGGCGAAGTGACCACGTCTGACATCGACTTGTTTGACCGTGAAGCGGTGTTCATTGAGCGGCACTTGATGCCTTTGCGCCGAGATTTTCCGGCGCTCAAGATCGTGATGGAACACATCACCACATCGGAGGCGGTGCAGTACGTGTCCGCAGCCGACAGCCACTTGGCAGCCACCATCACGGTGCACCATTTGCTGTACAACCGCAACGCCATCTTCACGGGGGGCATTCGCCCGCATTACTACTGCCTGCCTGTGCTCAAGCGCGAGACGCACCGTCAGGCGCTGGTACAGGCCGCCACCTCGGGCGACCCACGCTTCTTTTTGGGCACCGACAGTGCGCCGCATCCGGCCCACTTGAAAGAGCACGCCACGGGCTGCGCCGGTTGCTACACGGCGCATGCCGCCATCGAGATGTATGCCGAGGCCTTTGACCAGGCTGGCGCTTTGGACAAGCTCGAGGGTTTTGCCAGCTTGTTTGGGGCCGATTTTTATGGCTTGCCACGCAACACCGACCGCATCACTTTGCGCCGTGAAAACTGGACCCCACCCGAGAGCTACGCGTTTGGCGAGGCCGAACTCAAACCCCTGCGCTCCGGTGAGAGCCTGCCGTGGCGTTTGCTGAGCGCCTGAGCCTGAACCCCAACCGTGCGGGAAGTCGTTGCGCAGACGCCTCGGCGCTGGGCGTGAGCGACATCGATTGGCGTGCGCCTTGGCTGGCCGACTGGCGCGCTGTGGGAGAGCCTATGGCCCAGCAGGTGGCCACGGGTTGCCCCCAGCACCAAGCTTTGAACATGCC
>JACDQO010000458.1 GCA_015657605.1 Limnohabitans sp.
AGACATTGCTTGGCCGCGCGCCTACGAGTCGGGCAAGCCGCAGCTTGAAGCAGGTTTTGCCCGCGAGCGTGCCCAGCAGGCTGCGACAAAGGGGGACTAGATGGCCGATGAACTGCAGGGCAGCCACGCCCTCATCACAGGCGCGGGCGCAGGCATTGGCTCGGCCATCGCGTTGCAGCTCGCGCAAGCGGGTTGTCGTCTCACGCTCTGCGGCCGCTCGCAAGACAAGCTGCAGACGCAAGCCGAAACCCTGCGAGCGCAAGTGCCCGATGTGGCGGTGTTGATCGCGCCCATGGATGTGGGCGATGAGCACTCGGTGCAAGCGGCAGTGCAGCAGGCGCAAGCCCGCTTTGGCCCCATCAACATCCTCGTCAACAATGCAGGCCAGGCACACAGCCAGCCCTTTGCCAAGACCGATGCAGCGCTCTGGCAGCAGATGCTGAACGTCAACCTCACAGGCACCTACCACTGCATTCAGGCGGTGTTGCCGGGCATGCTCGAAGCCGCGCAGACAGGCACGCCCGGGCGAATCATCAACATCGCGAGCACAGCAGGCCTCAAGGGCTATGCCTATGTCAGTGCTTATGTGGCGGCCAAGCATGGCGTGGTGGGTCTGACCAAAGCACTGGCCCTCGAGTTGGCCCGCAAAGGCGTGACCGTGAACGCGATTTGCCCCGGCTACACCGAGACCGACATCGTGCGCGAAGCGGTACAAAACATCGTGAGCAAAACGGGCAAGACAGAGGCGCAAGCGCGCCAGGCCTTGGCAGCCAGCAACCCTCAGCAGCGCCTGGTGCAGCCGCAAGAAGTCGCGCAAAGCGTGTTGTGGCTGTGCGCTGCAGGCAGCGATGCGATCAACGGCCAAGCCATTGCGATTGACGGCGGGGAGTTGGCCGGATGAACAGCATGACCGACATGGAAGTGCGGGCCCACGCCGAGCACCACGCTTCGCTGCGCCTGTGGTTGCGCCTGCTCTCGTGTACGACGCGCATCGAAGACACCATCCGTCAGCGCTTGCGTGAGCAGTTTGGCATCACGCTGCCGCGCTTTGACCTGATGGCCCAGCTCGAACGAGAGGCGCAAGGCTTGTCCATGAGCGAACTGTCGCGCCGCATGATGGTCACGGGCGGCAACGTCACCAGCATCGTGGACCAGCTGGAAAAAGAACAACTGGTGCAGCGCCAGACGCAAGTCGGCGACCGCCGCTCATTCACCGTCAGCCTGACCGAGGCTGGGCGCAGCGCATTTGCCGCCATGGCCCTGGCCCATGAAGGCTGGGTGGTGGAGTTGCTCTCGCCGCTGGCCGAGCCAGAACAAACACAGCTGCACCAACTGCTGGGCACCTTGAAGTCCGGCACACCCACAAAACAAGAGGAGAAGACATGAGCCAACGCTATTTGCCCGGCCAGCCCCATCAGTTGCCCCGTCACAACCAGCCCATGTCGGGCTACCAGCCCGAGCATTTTTTGCTGTCCGTCAAAGACGGTGTGGCCACGGTGAGCCTGAACCGCCCCGAGCGCAAGAACCCGCTGTCGTTCGACTCATACGCCGAGCTGCGCGATTTTTTCCGCGCCTTGCCCTACGCGCCCGACATCCACGCCGTGGTCATCACGGGCGAGGGCGGCAATTTCTGCTCAGGTGGCGATGTCCACGAAATCATCGGACCGCTCACCCAACTCGACATGCCGGGCCTCTTGGCCTTCACCCGCATGACGGGTGACTTGGTCAAGGCCATGCGCGCTTGCCCACAACCCATCATTGCCGCCATTGACGGCGTGTGCGCTGGGGCTGGGGCGATTCTGGCCATGGCCTCAGACCTGCGCTACGGCACCGAGCGCAGCAAGACTTATTTCCTGTTCAACAAGGTCGGCCTGGCTGGTTGCGACATGGGCGCGTGCGCGCTCTTGCCGCGCATCATTGGCCAAGGGCGTGCCAGCGAGCTGCTCTTCACTGGGCGCGGCTTGGGCGCGCTGGAAGCCGAGCGCTGGGGTTTTTACAACCGCGTGTGCGAGGCAGGCACCGTGCTGGCCGATGCACAGGCCATCGCCGCCCAACTCGTGGCAGGCCCCACCTTTGCCAACGGCATCACCAAAAAAATGCTGCAACAAGAATGGAACATGGGCGTGGACGAAGCCATCGAGGCCGAAGCCCAGGCCCAAGCCATCTGCATGGCCACCAATGATTTCCACCGGGCTTATCACGCCTTTGTGGCCAAGCAAACACCCGTCTTTGAAGGGGACTGAGCCATGACACACCCACCCGAACTCGATTGGCCGTTTTTTGACAACAGCCACCGGGATTTCAAAGTGCGGCTGGACGCCTGGTGCAACGAGCACCTTGCCCACGCCCATCACGATGAAAGCCGCGACGCGGTCGACGCCGAATGCATCCGATTGGTGCGCCTGCTGGGCAGCGGCGGTTGGCTCAAGCATGCAGTGTCCGGCACGGCCTATGGCGCCGCATCGGACGTGATCGACACGCGCCAGCTCTGCCTGCTGCGCGAAACACTGGCCTTTCACAACGGCTTGTCAGACTTCGCATTTGCCATGCAAGGCTTGGGCACGGGCGCCATCAGCCTCATGGGCACAGCCGATCAAAAGCAGCGCTACCTGCCCCGCGTGGCGTCGGGTCAAGCCCTGTCTGCCTTTGCCTTGAGTGAACCCGAGGCGGGTTCTGACGTGGCCGCCATGCATTGCAGCGCCACAGCCACCACTAATGGCTATGTGCTCAACGGCCGCAAGACCTGGATCAGCAACGGCGGCATCGCCGACTTTTATGTGGTGTTCGCACGCACGGGCGAAGCGCCCGGCGCACGCGGCATCACGGCTTTCATCGTCGATGCGGATACGCCTGGTTTGTCGATTGAAGAGCGCATCGACGTGGTCGCTCCCCACCCGCTGGCCACGCTCAAGTTCGACAACTGCAAAGTCGCTGCCAAGCAACGCATTGGTGAAGCAGGCCAAGGCTTCAAGGTCGCCATGGCCACGCTCGATGTGTTCCGCACCTCGGTCGCGGCAGCCGCTTTGGGTTTTGGGCGGCGTGCGTTGCACGAGTCCATCAGCTGGGCGCGTTCGCGCAAGATGTTTGGGCAGAGCTTGGGCGACTTTCAGATCACCCAAACCAAGATCGCCCAGATGGCCACCATGCTGGACGCGGCCACGCTCTTGACGTATCGCGCCGCGTGGCTGCGCGACCAAGGCGGGCGCATCACCCGCGAAGCGGCCATGGCCAAGATGACCGCCACCGAAAACGCCCAGCAGATCATCGACATGGCGGTGCAAATGCACGGTGGCATGGGCGTCAAAAAAGGCGTGATGGTCGAGTCGCTGTACCGCGAGATCCGGGCGCTGCGCATTTACGAAGGCGCCACCGAAGTGCAGCAGCTGATCATTGGCAAGGATGTGTTGAAAGGCTGACATGAGCGACTGGAACAACCTGCTGCCCAGCAGCCACACCGACAGCTTTGCGCGTGACCGGCTGCCGCCGAAGGATCAACTGCCCGTGTTCATCGCCGACCGGCCCGAGCTGGACTACCCGGACCAGATCAACTGCGCGGTGGAATTGGTGGACCGCCATGTCAGTGAAGGACGAGGCGATCGCATCGCGCTGCATGGTGTGAGCGACTTCAACAAGGGCGGTGGCGACTTCAGTTGGACGTATGCGCAGTTGCAAGACAAGAGCAACCGCATCGCCCAGGTGCTGACACAAGACATGGGCCTCGTGCCCGGCAACCGCATTTTGCTGCGCGGCGGTAACAGTCCCATGATGGCCGCTTGCTTGCTGGGCGCGCTCAAGACGGGCTTGGTGGCGGTGCCCACCATGCCCCTGCTGCGTGCGGGCGAGTTGGCCCAGATCATCGACAAAGCGCAGGTCAGCGCCGCCCTGTGCGACAGCCTGCTGGCCGACGAACTGCAGCACTGCATGACGCCCGGTCACGCCAGCCACATGGCCAGCCTGAAAAAGCTGGTGCAGTTTCGCAGCGATGCCCTGATGGCCTGGAGCAGCGAATGGCGCGCCAAAGCGGCGCGTACAACGCCCACCCCACCAGCCGCGACGACGTGTGCCTGATTGCGTTCACCAGCGGCACCACGGGCAAGCCCAAGGGCACCATGCACTTTCACCGCGATGTGCTGGCCATGTGTGATTTGTTCCCGCGCCACATCCTGCAGATGAACGAGAACGATGTGGTGTGCGGCACGCCGCCGATTGCCTTCACCTTCGGGCTCGGGGGGCTGCTGGCGTTCCCTCTGCGCTATGGTGCCAGCACCGTGCTGCTCGAAAAGCACACGCCCGAGACCTTGATGCAGACCATTGCCAAGTACCGCGCCACGCAGTGCTACACCGCGCCCACCATGTACCGCCAGATGGCGACGCTGGCCAAAGGCGTTGACCTCTCCAGCCTCAAGCACCCTGTCTCGGCAGGCGAGGCCTTGCCCGACGCCACCCGCCAGCTTTGGAAGCAGGCCACAGGCATCGAGATGACCGATGGCATTGGTGGCACCGAAGTGATCCACATCTACATCTCGAGTGCGGGCGCGCAAGTGCGCCCCGGCAGCATCGGTCAGGTGGTGCCCGGCTATGTGGCGCAGATCGTGGGCGACGACATGCAGCCCCTGCCGCCCGGCACTGTCGGACGCTTGGCCGTGCGTGGCCCCACAGGCTGTAAATACCTGGCCGACCCGCGCCAGCAAGACTATGTGAAAGACGGCTGGAACCTGCCCGGCGACACCTTCGTCATGGACGCCGAAGGCTACTTCAGCTACCAGGCGCGCAACGACGACATGATCATCTCGGCGGGCTACAACATTGCAGGCCCCGAGGTGGAAAGCGCTTTGCTGCAACACCCGGCCGTGGCCGAATGCGGCGTGGTCGGTCATGCCCGACGAAGACCGTGGGCACATCGTGCAGGCTTATGTCGTGCTCAAGCCCGGCCACACGGGCGATGCGGCCATGGAAAAAGCCCTGCAAGAGCACGTCAAGCAAACCATCGCCCCGTTCAAGTACCCGCGCAAGGTGGTCTTCTTAGACGCCTTGCCCCGCACCGAGACCGGCAAACTGCAGCGCTTCAAGCTGCGTCAAATTTCTTCCTGAGGAGCCCACCATGTTCAACGTCTTGCAACCCGAAGGCTGGGCACCCGCCAAAGGCTATGCCAACGGCATCGAAGCGCGTGGCCGCATGGTGTTCGTCGCGGGCATGATCGGCTGGAACGGCCAAGCCCAATTCGAGACCGACGACTTTGTGGCCCAGTGCCGCCAAGCCCTGCAAAACATTGTCGACACGCTCGCGTGCGCAGGCGCAGGCCCACAGCACATGGCCCGCAT
>JACDQO010000459.1 GCA_015657605.1 Limnohabitans sp.
GCGGCGCCGCACACCAGCAACTGGGACCTGCCCTACACCCTGATGGTGGCGTATGTCTTGCGCCTGCAGATTTACTGGATGGGCAAAAGCAGCATCTTCTCTTTCCCTTTTGGCCCGGTCATGCGATGGCTGGGCGGCATTGCTGTGAACCGCACGCAAGCTAACAACTTGGTGGACTCTTGCGCACAAGAATTGGTCAAAGCCGAAGGTTCGGTGCACCTGGTGGTGCCCCCCGAAGGCACCCGCAGCAAAACCCGTTATTGGAAAACCGGCTTTTATTACATCGCGCTGCAAGCGCAAGTGCCCATCGTGATGGCCTACATGGACTACTCGCGCAAACTCAGCGGCCTGGGCCCGCTGTTTTACCCCACGGGCGACATTGACAAAGACATGGTCGCCATCAAGGCGTTTTATGCCCCATTCAAGGGCAAAAACGCAGACCAGTTTGAGACACCGCCCGAAAATCCCTGAGCCTTGAAACTCAAGGCCACTCATGAGCCTTGACTGCGGCGGATCGGTCAACGTCGACATGGCTACTCGGGGCCATGCCGCTTGTTGTCTCAATCGGTCTTGGCCCCCGCCACAAACCAGCGCCCGATCATGGCGCGCTCCTCTTCGGTCATGCCGGTCGCGTTGCCCATGGGCATTTGCTTCGTCACCGCCACTTGTTGGTAGACGTTTTGCGCATGCTGCTTGAGCTGTTCAGGGCTGTCGAGGCGCACGTTTTTCATCTGCACCTGAGCGTTGTGGCAACTCAGGCAATGCTTGTCCACCAGCACTTGCACCTGGGCAAAGCTCACCGGTGTCGCCGGGGCAGCCGAGGCCACGGGAGCAGCCGGTTTCAAGGCCACGATCACGCCCAAAATCATCACCACGCCCACCGCCGCAAAGGGCCAAGGGTTGGATGCACGGCCCAGGTGGAAGGCGTGGCGCTGCACAAAGAACTGGCGAATCAAGGCACCGGCCAGCATCATCACAAACAGCAGCACCCAACGGTGTTCGTGCGTGTACAAAAAGCTGTAGTGGTTGCTCAGCATCGCAAAGATGACGGGCAGCGTGAAGTAGGTGTTGTGCACGCTGCGCTGCTTGCCGCGCTTGCCGTGGATGGCCAGGGCGTTGGCGTCATAGGTTTCGCCGCTGGTCATGGCCGCCACCACTTTGCGCTGGCCGGGGATGATCCAGAAGAACACGTTCGCGCTCATGGCGGTGGCGATCATGGCGCCCACCAGCAAGAAAGCGGCACGGCCTGCAAACAGTTCATTGGCCAGCCAGGATGAAAAGGCCACCACCACGATCATCAGGCCCGCCACGATCAGCTCGCCGTTTTTTCTAAAGCCAAAAACCCGGCAAATGATGTCGTACACGAACCAAAAGGCCACCAACAAACCCACAGCGGCCGAGCCTGCCACCACAGGCGTCCAGTCCATCAAGGACTTGTCGATCAAGAAGGTGCCCGCGTTGTAGAGGTACATCACCGTGAAGAGCGCAAAGCCGCTCAACCAGGTGGAATAACTCTCCCAATAAAACCAATGCAGTTTGGTGTGGATCTTTTGGGGGCCACCATGTATTTTTGGGGGTTGTAAAAACCGCCGCCGTGCACCGCCCACATCGCGCCGCCCACGCCTTTTTCAAGCAGGTCGGGTGAGTTGGGTTTTTGCAGGTTGTTGTCCAGAAAGACAAAGTAAAACGAGGAACCAATCCAGGCGATGGCGGTGATGACATGCACCCATCGCAGCAACAAATTGGCCCATTCCAAAAAATACGGTTCCATGAAGGAGTCTCCAACCCTCTCACCACCGCGGGCCCTGTGAGCGGGTATTCGGCCGCGAACATGTTCCAGTAGGAACCTGCGCCGCTGCGACCAGTGCACCGAAGTGTATACAGTTTATGTTTCGGATTCCAGTACCCCCAAGGCTTGGCGGCCTAGGGGAAACCAGCATCACGCTGTCAAAGGGACTGCAAAAGTTGTGCCGCCACCGACACGGCAATCACTTCGGGCTCCTTGCCCGTGATGCCTGGCACGCCAATCGGGCAGGTGATGTGGGCAATTTCATCGGCACTGAACCCTCGGTCTTCCAGGCGGTGCCTGAATGTGGCCCATTTGGTCTGGCTGCCAATCAGGCCCACAAAGGGCAAGTCGCCCTGCTCCCGCTGACGCTTCAAACACGCGATCACGATGTCCAGGTCTTCGGCATGGCTGAAACTCATGATCAGCACCCGGCTGCCCGGGGCCAGATTGGCCACCGCAGCCTGCACCGGGTTGGAGTGTTCGCAGTCCACACCGTCGGGCACGTCGTCCGGGAAAATCTCGTCACGGCTGTCAATCCAACACACCGCGAAGGGCAAAGCTGCCAAGGTCTGAACCAAGGCTTTGCCCACATGCCCGCCACCAAAAAGCGCCAATGGGCTGCGCTGAGGCACCCACTGCTCTCGCAGGCGGGGCAAATCGGCCCCGTTGACTGGCTCAAAAGACAAATCCACTGCGCCGCCACAGCACTGCCCCAAACTGGGCCCCAAGACTTGGCTCAAATGGTTTTGCACAGGCTGCCCCGACAGGATGAGCCGGGCATGCGCCAAAGCCTGAAACTCAAGATGCCCGCCGCCAATGGTGCCCAGCTCGCCCTGTGCAAACACCACCATCAGGGTGCCAGCTCCCCTGGGAACAGACCCTTTGGTCGCCACCACGGTCACCAACACGGCCGGCTCCCGCGACAAACGCCTCCATGCCTCATTGATCCAATTCACAAAGTTCCCATCCTTCATCAGAGACTCGCCAAGTTTGCCAGCCAATGCCACAATCACGCGAGCAAACGCTGAGTATGCCAAGGAGTCACACCGGTCATGACACACCAGACACGAATACACCGCACTTTGGGTGCCCGCATCGGCATGGCTCTGGGGGCCATTGGCTTGATCGGGTTGAGCGGCTGCAGCACGCCACCTGCGCCAGTCCAACAAGCGGTCACCGGGCCTGCTCGGCCAGAGGTCTTGCCAGAACCCCCGCCACGCCCGTACGTGGCCATGCCTGAACGTCTGATTCCGGAAGCGCCAGCTTTCAGCCCTCCTCCCCCAACGGTCAAAAAATCTCTGGCGCGCACCGCCAAAGAATACCGCCACGATGCCGCGAGCCATTTGTACGCCCAGCACCAACAGCGCATCTTCAAGGGGCGCTTGCCCCCCCATGCTCGAAGCCGTGGGCGTGATCCATGTCAACATTGACCAAAGGGGCAGCGTTAAAGCCATCCAGTGGCAACGCGCGCCCAAGCATGCGCCACAGGTGATGCGAGAGATTGAGCAAATGGTCAAAGCCGCAGCGCCCTACCCAGTGCCCCTGCACATGAGCCAGGTCACCTACACCGACGTGTGGCTGTGGCACAAAAGCGGCAAGTTCCAGCTCGACACCCTGACCGAAGGACAGGACTGAAGACTGAGGATCGGGCCCGAAATTCGCGGGCCCAAGGGCTGAGACTTAGGAAGAAGCCAGTTGGCCTGCCTTGGCTTTGTCACGGGCCAGGGCCTCGCGGTCACTGCGGCGGCGAAAGACCATCGTCACCAAACTGCTGCTGATCACGATGAACAACGAGTACAGCACCGGGATCAGAAGATGTCTTGCTGCATGGTGCCCGCAAAGCTGAGGGTCACGATCAACACCGCCAGCGGGCCATTCTGGATGCCCGTCTCCAGCGCGATCGTGCGGCTGCGGTTGGCATCTTGGCGCAGCAGCCTGGACAAGGCGTAACCCAAAGCCATGCCAATCAAACCCAATCCGATGGCTGCAAAGTACACCACGAAAGGCGTCGTGGCCAGCAACTGGTGGTTGCGCGGAATCCAAGTCACAACCAAGAACAATATCACCATGATGCCCAAGAAGCCGCCCAACAACTCGATGGTGGCTCCGATGTTGGGGCTCATCTTGCGCAAGCCCATGCCGATCAAGGTGGGTACCAAAAGCACCACCAAAACCTGCGCCACATTGCTGGCCGGGATCTTGAAGTCACCGCTGATGCCAGCAGCCTGAGAGTAAAACTCCAGCAATGCAGGCACCATGACCAGCGCCACCAATGTCGACACGCTGGTCATCATGATGGACAGGGCCAAAACGCCCTTGCTGAAATAAGTGAAGATGTTCGAGGTGGTGCCACCCGGCATGCAAGCCATCAAGATCAGGCCGACCGCCAGCGCAGGTGGCAAGTCCAAAAGCACCGCCATGGAAAAACCCAGCAGCGGCATGATGCCGTACTGGCAAAAAACCCCCACCAACACGCCTTTGGGTTTGCGAAAAGCGATCAAAAAGTCGCGCCAGGTGAGCGATGCGCCCATGCCCATCATGATGACCATCATCATCACGCCCAGCAGTTTGGTTTCAAATTCGGTGACC
>JACDQO010000460.1 GCA_015657605.1 Limnohabitans sp.
CCTTGGCCATCGTGGGCGCTTCGGGCTCGGGCAAAAGCACCTTGTTGCATTTGCTCGGCGGGCTGGATGCGCCCACGCAAGGCTCGGTGCAGCTCGAGGGTCAGTTGCTGTCGGCCTGAGCGCTGCCGAGCCAAGGCCAGTGGCGCAACCGTTATTTGGGTTTTGTTTACCAGTTTCACCATCTGCTGCCCGAGTTCAGCGCCTTGGACAACGTGGCCATGCCATTGTGGATCCGCAGGCAAGACAGATCAGAAGCTGCAGCCGTGGCCAGCCAGTGGTTGCAGCGCGTGGGCTTGGGCGAGCGAGTGCACCACCGCCCTGCCGAGTTGTCGGGCGGGGAGCGCCAGCGTGTGGCGTTGGCCCGCGCCTTGGTGAACGACCCGGCTTGCGTATTGGCCGACGAGCCCACCGGCAACCTGGACCGCGAAACGGCCGATGGTGTGTTTGCGCTGATGTTGCAACTGGCCCGCGAGCGCGGCACCGCCTTTGTGGTGGTCACGCACGACCAAGCCTTGGCCGCGCGCTGCGACCGGCAATTGCACCTGGTCAAGGGCGTGCTTCAAGCGCCTGTTTGATCCAGCACCGCGGCATGTGGATCGACACCCATTGCCACCTGGACGCGGCCGAGTTTGACGCTGACCGCGACATGGTGCGCCAATCGGCACGTGATGCAGGCGTCACGCGCTGCGTGATCCCGGCCGTCCAGCGTGCGCACTGGGCGGATGTGGCGCAGCTGGCCGAACGGCACGGTGATGTTTACGCCTTGGGCATCCACCCTTTGTATGTACCGCAGGCGCAAGAAGCGGACTTGCTGGCTTTGGACCACGCCTTGATCGAGCGCCGCGATGACCCGAGGCTGGTGGCTGTGGGCGAGATCGGGTTGGACTTTTTTGTGCCTGAACTGTGCACCCCCGAGATGCGCGATAGGCAATGGTTTTTTTACACCGCGCAACTGAAGCTCGCGCAAAAGCATGGCCTGCCCGTGATCTTGCATGTGCGGCGCTCGGCCGACCTGTTGCTCAAAGGCTTGCGCCAGTCCCGCATCACGTCGGGCATTGCGCACGCCTTCAATGGCAGCACCCAGCAGGCGCAGGCCTTTGTCGACATGGGTTTGCGCTGGCTTTGGCGGCACCTTGACCTACGAGCGCTCTTTGCAGCTGCGCCGCCTGGCCTGTGAGCTGCCCCTGAGCGCCTTGGTGCTGGAAACCGACGCGCCCGACATCCCGCCGCAGTGGCTTTACCAAACCGCCGAGCAGCGGGCGCTGGGCGCAGCTCAGGGGCGCAACAGTTCGGCCGAGCTGCCTCGCATCGCACAGGTCTTGGCTGAGCTGAGGGGTGTGTCCTTGGCCGATCTGGCAGCAGCCACCTCGGCCAATGCCTGCCGCGTGTTGCCCAAGTTGGCCAACGCGCCTCTGTAACATCTGGCCCCATGACCCGAAAAAAATCTGCCGCCCTTGGTATTGAGCTGCCCGAAGTTAATTTTTCCGAGGACGGCGACATCCGTTACCTGCACTTGGGCACCGAGTGGATCCAGGGCTCCATGTTCCTTGACCGTCCTTTCGACATCGAGCTGGAGTACGTGCAGCGCATGTTTGCTTGGCTCTTGTTTTTTCCAGCCGTCGAGGTCAAGGGCGCACACGCCATGCAACTGGGTCTGGGCGCGGGCACCATCACCAAGTTTTGCTACAAAAAACTCAAAATGACCTGCACGGCCGTGGAGCTGAACCCGGGGGTTTTGCATGCCGTGCCGGGGTTGGTTTCGCCTCCCACCCGACGACG
>JACDQO010000461.1 GCA_015657605.1 Limnohabitans sp.
ACGATGGCGGCCCTTGCTGGCCATCATGGTGGCGGTGCCTACTTCAAACACCTGCAGGATGTGCGGCGCATTGCCCGCGCGGAAGGCAGCGATGGCTGCCGTCATCGATTCGTCGTAGCTGCCCTTGAATGTCGGCACCACTTTGTATTGTGTCTGGCTGGCGTTGAAGTCTTTGGCGTGGTCGTTGACCCATTCGCCCAATGCGCCGCCCATGGAGTGCCACCATTGGATTTCAACTTGGGCTTGGGCAGTCAAGCCGGACAAACCGAGGGTGAGGGCAGTGAGGGTCAATTTGAGTTTCATGCGAGCTCCTGAAGGGTAAAACCAAAAATCAAAACGATGGATGCAGTGACCTGCATTGGCGCTGATAAGTGTTGCTAAATGATTAAAAACCCATGAACTTTTTGTGACAACCCGTACTTTCCATGACTTCAGACGCTTGGGCGACAGGTGCCCCCACCCTCTGCGCGTGATTGTTGCACTGCGGTAACATCCAACTTCAGCCGGTATGACACTTTTCCGGGTCTGGCTGACAGCGTCTTCAGCGACGCATTTGATTGCGCCAAACCCATGAATGCTCCCAACACGCTCCAACTTTTGATGCAAGCCGACGCCGATGCGCCGCGCTTGCGTGAGATCCCTTACAACTACACCAGCTTTTCAGACCGCGAAATCGTTCTGCGTTTGCTGGGCGAGTCGGCCTGGGATCTGCTCAATGAACTGCGCGGCGAGCGCCGCACGGGCCGATCTGCCCGCATGCTGTACGAAGTGTTGGGTGACATTTGGGTGGTCGAACGTAACCCCTACTTGCAAGACGACTTGTTGGACAACCCGGCCCGCCGAAAACTGCTGGTGGAAGCCTTGCATCACCGTTTGGGCGAGGTGCAAAAGCGCCGCACGCCCGCTGCAGATGCCCACCGTGATGCCCTGGTGGTGCAGTTGCTGGACATGGCCACTCAGGCGGTGTCGCAGTTCAGCGACCGTTTCACCCGCATGGCCAAACTGCGCAACCAGGTGCAAAAGACCCTGGGGCGCCTCACGGCCAAAGACAACATCAAGTTCGACGGCCTCTCGCGTGTGAGCCATGTGACCGACGCCACCGACTGGCGCGTGGAATACCCCTTTGTGGTGCTGACCCCCGACAGCGAGACCGAAATGGCGGGGCTGGTCAAGGGCTGTATCGATTTGGGTTTGACCATCGTCCCGCGCGGCGGCGGCACCGGCTATACCGGTGGCGCGATCCCTCTAACTTGGAAGAGCGCGGTCATCAACACCGAAAAGCTCGAAGCCATGACCGAGGTCGAGATGCTCGAACTGCCCGGCATCGCCCACAAGATCCCGACCATCTGGACCGAAGCCGGTGTGGTGACGCAGCGCGTGGCCGATGCGGCCGAGCGCGGCGGTTTCGTCTTTGCGGTGGACCCGACTTCTGCCGAAGCCAGTTGCATTGGTGGCAACATCGCCATGAACGCGGGTGGCAAAAAGGCGGTGCTGTGGGGCACGGCGCTGGACAACCTGGCCAGCTGGCGCATGGTCACGCCCGACGCCGAGTGGCTGGACGTGGTGCGCATGGACCACAACATGGGCAAGATCCATGACGCAGACGTGGCCACCTTCGAGTTGCGCTACTTCAAGGCCGACGGCAAAACACCGATTCGAACCGAAACCTTGGTCATTCCTGGCAAAACCTTCCGCAAGGAAGGTTTGGGCAAGGACGTGACCGATAAGTTTTTGAGCGGCCTGCCTGGCGTTCAAAAAGAAGGCTGCGATGGCCTGATCACCAGCGCCCGTTGGGTGGTCCACCGCATGCCCACGCACACCCGCACGGTGTGCATGGAGTTCTTTGGCCACGCCCGCGAGGCGGTGCCCAGCATCGTCGAGATCAAGGACTTCATGTTCGCCGAGCAAAAGCGCACCGGCACCGTGATGGCGGGTCTGGAGCACTTGGACGACCGCTATTTGCGCGCCGTGGGTTATTCCACCAAGAGCAAGCGCGGCGGCTTCCCCAAGATGGTGCTGATCGGCGACATCGCCGGTGACAACGCCGACGATGTGGCCAAGGCCACGTCCGAGATCGTGCGCATTGCCAACTCGCGCAGCGGTGAAGGCTTTATTGCCATCAGCCCTGAGGCGCGCAAAAAATTCTGGCTCGACCGCAAGAAAACAGCGGCCATTTCGCGCCACACCAACGCCTTCAAGGTCAACGAGGACGTGGTGATTCCCTTGCCGCGCATGGCCGAATACACCGATGGCATTGAGCGCATCAACATCGAACTGAGCCTGCGCAACAAACTCAAGCTCTGCCGCGAGATCGAAGCCTTCTTGGAGCGGGGCAACCTGCCGCTGGGCAAGCAAGACGACGCCAGCGAGATCCCGTCGGCCGAGTTGCTGGAAGACCGCGTGGCGCAAGCCTTGTCGGTGGTGCGCGAGGTGCGTGCCCAGTGGCAGGGCTGGTTGACCGATGTCGACGCGCTGTTCCCTCAGCTGCAAGAGCACAGCTTGCGCGCCAGCTGGAAAACACAAATTCGCCCGGCGTTCCAGAACATCTTCTCGGGCTCGGCTTTCCTGCCGATCCTGAACGAGGTGATTGCCATCCATCAGCGCGTTCTCAAGGGCCGCGTGTGGGTGGCGCTGCACATGCA
>JACDQO010000462.1 GCA_015657605.1 Limnohabitans sp.
ATGATGTTGATGGCCGCGTCGTGGCCGTCAAACAGAGAGGCGGCGGTGACAAAACGCACCTTGTTCGTGGGGCGGTATTCGGCCAAGGCTTTGAATTCGGCGGACAGATCGGTCATGAGGGGCTCCGGTAGCGAGGCAGTCTTTGCAGCTTTGACGTTGACGTAAACGTCAACCAAAACCCGCATCTTAGCCGCTGCAGCCTGTCCTGTCACGGACACTTTGGCGCGCCAGCAAAAGCTATGATTTGCGCCTGTGGCCCCGAGCAATAGGGGCGTAATTCGCATTGACCCACTTGAATGAGCCCACCATGACCTCAGCTGCAACACCCACAAGCCCGACCACCCCAGCGGCCACCGGCTACGCAGGCGATGTTTCACCCGAGCAGGCCTGGGCCTGGGTGCAATCGGGCGAGGCCGAACTGGTGGACGTGCGCACCGACGCGGAACGTGCCTGGGTTGGCTTTGTGCCCGGTGCCCATGCCGTGGCTTGGAAGCAGTGGCCCGGCATGGCGATGAATCCGGGTTTTGACGCGGGCGTGCAGGCTTTGGGCGCGGGTGGCAAAAAGCTGGTTCTGCTGTGCCGCAGTGGCGTGCGCTCGATTGCGGCGGCCCAGCGCGCCACCGAGTTGGGCTTGCAGGCCTACAACATCCTCGAAGGCTTTGAGGGCGACCCGGACGATCAGGCGCACCGGGGTGTCAAAGGCGGCTGGCGCTTTCGCGGCCTGCCTTGGCAACAAAACTGAACAGGGCTGTTCACACGCCAGGCGGACGCCGGGCGATCAGCTCCTGGTTGGCCATTTCGTAGGCGTGCGCCAGTTTCAACAAGTCCCAGTCGCCCTGCGGTTTGCCGATCAGCGCCAAACCCATGGGCAAACCGTTGGCCCCAAAGCCCGCGGGCACGCTGATGGAAGGCAAACCCGCCAAGGTGGCGTAAATCACCACCTCCATCCAGCGGTGGTAGGTGTCCATGCTTTGGCCCGCAATGCTTTGCGGCCAGCGCAGGCTCACATCAAACGGCCAGACCTGAGCCACTGGGATGGCCAGCACGTCGAATTTTTCAAACAGCTGCAGCATGCTCAGGTAAAAGCGGGTGCGGCTGGCGCTGGCGGCCATGAGTTGGGCCCCCGTCAAGTTCTTTGACTGGTCGTATTCCCAAAGGGCCTCGGTTTTCAGGTGCGCCCGGTTGGCTGGGTTGACGAGGAGTGGCGCGATGCGCGACGCGACCAAAGCCTGCCGCCAGATCAGCCATGTTTGCCAAACCTGCTCGGGCGGCATGCCCAGCCGGGCTTCGTCCACGGTGCAGCCCATGCCCGAAAAGCTGTTCAGCGCCGATTCACACACTTCCAGAATGCCGTCTTCCATAGGCAAATAGCCTTGCAGGTTGCCCAGCCAGCCGACGCGCTGACCCTTGGGGTCCATGTCCAGCGAGCCAGCAAACACGGACGGGTTGCCGGTCAGGCTCAAGGGGCTTGAAGGGTGTGCCCCGGCTTGGGTTGACAGCAGCATGGCCACATCGCGCACATGGCGTCCCATCGGGCCTTCGGTGCCCAGCTGGGCGATAAACACGTCTTGTGCAGGCTGCATGGGCACCCGCCCTTGGGAGGGCCGCATGCCAAATACATGGTTCCAGCCCGCCGGGTTGCGCAAACTGCCCATGAAGTCAGAGCCATCGGCCACAGGCAGCATCCGCTGGGCCAGGGCCACAGCCGCGCCGCCGCTGCTGCCGCCTGCAGATTGGCTGGGGTCCCAGGCGTTGCGGGTGGGGCCAAACACCTCGTTGAAGGTGTGCGAGCCCAGGCCAAACTCGGGCGTGTTGGTTTTGCCAATGACGATGGCGCCTGCGGCTTTCATGCGCTGGGCCATCAGGCCGTCTTCGCTGGCCACAAAGTCTTTCATGAGTGGGCTGCCCAGGCTGGTGCGCAAGCCCCGCACGTTGGCCAAATCCTTGATGGCTTGGGGCATGCCGTGCATCCAGCCCATGGATTCACCACGGGCCAGTTGGGCGTCGCGTTCATGGGCTTGGCGCAGCAAGGCATCGGTGTCGACACGGCTGACGATGGCGTTGCTGCCCAGGTTGAATCGGTCCACCTGGGCCAGCGTTGCCTGCATGACCTCATGGCACGACACCTGCCGTTGGTGTATCGCGCGTGACAAGTCACAGGCGCTGAGGTCGATAAGGTATGTGGGTGAAGGTGTCATCTTCGGTTTTATAGTGATACCCTTCGTTTGAACATGTCACCCTTTTGACTGGAGTGGTTTTATGAAACGTCGTTCTCTTTTCGCCCTGGCTGCCTTGTCTGCTGCTTTGTTGAGTCCTTGGGCTGTTCAGGCCCAAACCAAGACCCTCAAGGTGGTGCCCCATGCCAACGTGACCATCCTGGACCCGGTGTGGAGCACGGCATTTGTCACCCGCAACCATGGCTACATGATTTATGACACCTTGTTCGGCACCGATCTGTCGGGCAAGGTCAAGCCCCAGATGGTGGACAAGTGGACGGTCAGCAAGGACAACTTGACCTGGACATTCAAACTGCGCGATGGCCTGGAATTTCACGACGGCAAACCCGTGACCAGCGAAGACGTGGTGGCCTCGATCAAGCGTTGGTCCAGCCGCGACAGTTTTGGCGGCGTGCTGGCCAAAAGCGTGGACAACTACAGCGCCCCCGATGCCAAGACCTTTGTCATCAAACTCAAGCAGCCTTTTGGCGTGATGCTGGAAGCACTGGGCAAGCCCTCGTCCAACGTGCTGTTCATCATGCCCGCACGCATCGCTGCCACACCCGGCACCGAGCAGATCAAAGAGCATGTGGGCTCTGGCCCTTACCGCTTTGTGCCTGAGGAATACAAGCCGGGTGAGCGTCTGGTGTACGTCAAGAACGACAAGTACAAGCCGCGCGCCGAAGCGCCAGACGGCACCACAGGCGGCAAGTCTGTGCACGTGGACCGCGTGGAGTGGGTCATCATCCGCGACCCGCAAACCCAGTTCAATGCCTTGGTGGCGGGCGAGGTCGACATCGTCGAGCAGCCCACCTTTGAGCAGTACTCTTCTTTGAAGGCCCAAAAAGACATCCAGATCGTGGACGCCCAGCCGGCTGGTTTGCAGTTCATTTTCCGCTTCAACCACCTGCATGCGCCCTTCAACAACGTCAAGATCCGTCAAGCGGCCATGGTCGCTTTGGGTCAAGAGGCGCACCTGAAAACCCAGGTGGGTGCACCGGGCATGTTTGCTTTTTGCAAGAGCATCTACCCCTGCGGCACACCGTTGGCCAGCGACAAGATGGGCATCTACACCGGCATGGCCGACCCCAAAAAGGCCGCCCAGATGCTGAAAGAAGCCGGTTATGACGGCACCCCTGTGCTCTTGATGCGCCCGACCGATTTGGCCTCGATCGCCAAACTGCCTTTGGTGGCCAAGCAGCAACTGGAAGCTGCCGGCTTCAAAGTGGACATGCAGCAAATGGACTGGGCCACCTTGGTGGCACGCCGCGCCAAAAAGGATGCCCCAGCGCAAGGCGGCTGGAATGCGTTCATGACGGCCTGGACGGCGGGCGACATCTTGAACCCTTTGACCATGGCCATGATGAACGCGGCCGGTGACAAAGGCTGGTTCGGTTGGCAAGACGACAAACAGATCGAGGACTTGAAGGTCAAGTTCGCTCAGGCCACCAGCGACGCACAGAAAAAGCAGATTGCCGAGCAAATTCAGCTGCGCGCCATGGAAACCGCCTCGCACGTGCCCTTGGGTCAGTACTTCAACCCGGCTGCGCTGCGCAAAAACATCTCAGGTCTGGTGCCTGCAGGTGCTCAGGTTTACTGGAACATCAAGAAAAACTGATTCGGGTCGGCACGCCTGCGTGCCGACTTTGAACGTCTTGCAGCGTCACGAAAGCCCCCATGTTGCGTTTTTTGATGCAGCGATTGCTGTCGCTGATCCCTGTCTTGTTGACGGTGGCCGTTGTGGTCTTCCTGATCTTGCGCCTCACGCCGGGCGATCCGGCGGCGGTGATTGCGGGCAACAACGCCACCAACGAAGACATTGACCGGATCCGTGAGCAACTGGGTTTGAGTGAACCGCTTTGGACGCAGTTTTGGATCTGGTTCAGCGGCGTGCTCCAGGGTGACTTGGGATACTCCTTTTACCTGGGCAAACCGGTCTTGGAGTTGATTGGCCAGCGCATCGAGCCGACCTTGTCGCTGGCGGCGGGCACCATGTTCTTGGCCGTGTTGGTCGCGGTGCCATTGGGCACATTGGCAGCCTGGCGCATGGGCGGTTGGCTCGACCGCATCTTGTCGGGTTTTGCGGTGGCCGGTTTCTCGGTGCCGGTGTTTGTCATCGGTTATGTGCTGATCTACATCTTCGCCATCGAGCTCAAATGGTTCCCGGTGCAGGGTTACAAGCGTTTGCTGGGGCCTTCTTCTCAAGGGGTAGAGGCCTGGGCTTGGCAGCTGGTCTTGCCTTGGCTCAGTTTGGCCACCATTTATGTGGCCTTGATTGCCCGGGTCACGCGGGCCAGTGTCTCTGAGGCCCTGACCGAAGACTACATCCGCACAGCGCGCGCCAAAGGGGTGACCGAGCAGGCCGTCTTGATGCGCCATGCGCTCAGCAATGCGGCTGTGCCCATCGTCACCGTCATTGGGATCGGCGTGGCTTTGCTGATTGGTGGCGTGGTGGTGACCGAGACGGTTTATGCCATCCCCGGTTTGGGGTCGCTGACCGTGGACGCGGTGCTCAACCGGGACTTTCCGGTCATTCAGGGCGTGGTTTTGTTTTTCAGTGCGCTGTATGTGCTGATCAATTTGCTGGTCGACTTGAGTTATCTGTGGCTCGACCCGCGCATTCGTTATTGATCTCCATGAAACCCTTGGCTTCTCAATTGCTGGCCAACACCTCCATCCGTTTTGGCGCGGGCGTGTTGGGTCTTTTGCTCCTGATCGCAGGTTTAGCGCCTTGGATGGGCACGGTCGATCCGGCGGCCATGGATTCGGGCCACATCAACACCTTGTCGGGCACGGTGGGGACGTTTGCGCTGCTGGACGGCACCAGTGTGGCCCACACCTTCTGGATGGGCTCTGACAATTTTGGGCGAGACATTTACAGCCGGGTTTTGTACGGCACGCGGGTGTCTTTGCTGGTCGGCTTGTTCACGGCCTTAGCCGCCCTGCTGGTGGGCGGCACCTTGGGCATGTTGGCGGGTTATTTTCGGGCGGTGGACGCGGTGTTGATGCGCTTCATGGACGGGCTGATGGCGATCCCCGCCATCTTGTTGGCGATTGCTTTGGTGGCCGCTTTGGGTGCGCAGTTGTGGACCGTGGTGGTGGCCATCGCCGTGCCCGAAATTCCGCGCGTCACCCGCTTGGTGCGGTCCTTGGTGTTGTCCTTGCGCGAAGAACCTTTTGTCGAGGCAGCGCGCGCCTTGGCCACGCCAACCCCGGTTATTTTGTGGCGGCACATCTTGCCCAATGCCATGGCGCCCTTGATCGTGCAGGGCACCTTCATCGCGGCCAGTGCGGTCTTGACTGAAGCGATTTTGAGTTTCTTGGGGCTGGGTTTGCCGGCCGACATCCCGACCTGGGGCAACATCATGGCCGAGGGTCGGGTGCAGTTCAGCCAGTACCCGGGCAATGTGCTGTACCCCGCTTTGTTTTTGGTGCCCACGGTGCTGGCGGTGAATTTGTTGGGCGATGGTTTGCGCGACGTGCTCGACCCCAAATTTGCCAAGAGGGGTGCGTGATGAGCGCTGAACCTGTGCCGGTGTTGTCCATCCGCGATTTGTCGGTGTCTTTGCCGCCCGGGGGTGACCGGGTGCATGCGGTGCACCGGGTGTCGCTCAGCATTCTTCCGGGCCAGACCCTGTGCGTGGTCGGCGAGTCGGGCTCGGGCAAATCGGTCATGGCCACCACCGTGATGGGTTTGCTGGCCAAAGAGCTCCAAGCCAGTGGCGGCGAAATTGTGTTGCAGGGCGAGTCTTTGCTGGGGGCTTCGGCCGCACGTTTGCGGGCCTTGCGCGGGCGCA
>JACDQO010000463.1 GCA_015657605.1 Limnohabitans sp.
CGTGCGCAGCCGCATTTACGCCGCTTCCACCAACGCCTTCATCAACACCGGTGATGGCCTGGGGCATGGCAGCGCGTGCGGCATTCCTTTGGAAGACATGGAGTTCTGGCAATTCCACCCCACCGGCGTGGCCGGTGCTGGCGTGCTCTTGACCGAAGGCTGCCGTGGCGAAGGCGCGATCTTGCTCAACAGCAATGGCGAACGCTTCATGGAGCGCTATGCGCCCACCCTGAAAGACTTGGCCCCGCGTGACTTCGTGTCCCGCTGCATGGACCAGGAAATCAAAGAAGGCCGTGGCTGCGGTCCCAACAAGGACTACGTGCTGCTCAAATTGGACCACTTGGGCGCGGACACCATCCACAAACGCTTGCCCTCGGTGTACGAGATCGGCGTCAACTTCGCCAACGTCGACATCACCAAAGAGCCGATCCCGGTGGTGCCCACCATCCACTACCAAATGGGCGGCATCCCCACCAACATCAACGGCCAAGTGGTCACGCAAACCGCCACCGACCACAACGCCGTGGTCAACGGTTTGTATGCCGTGGGCGAATGCTCTTGCGTGTCGGTGCACGGCGCCAACCGCTTGGGCACCAACTCGCTGCTCGACTTGCTGGTGTTCGGCCGCGCGGCTGGCAACCACATCGTCGACTTCGCCTCCAAGACCAAGTCGCACAAGCCTTTGCCCGCCGATGCCGCTGATTACACACTGGGCCGTTTGAACAAGCTCGAAGGCCGTGGCGGTGAATACGCGCAAGACGTGGCCAACGACATGCGTGCCACCATGCAGCAACACGCAGGCGTGTTCCGCACCCAAGCCTCCATGGACGAAGGCGTGCAAAAGATCGCCGCCATCCGCGAGCGCGTCAACGCCATTGGCCTGAAGGACACCTCCAAAGTGTTCAACACCGCCCGCATCGAAGCCCTGGAAGTGGACAACCTGATCGAAGCCGCGCAGTCCACCATGGTGTCTGCCGCTGCCCGCCGCGAGTGCCGTGGTGCCCACACCGTGAGCGACTACGAGCGCCCAGTGGACGACGCCGTGGCCCCATTGGGCCGCGACGACGCCAACTGGATGAAGCACACCCTGTGGCACAGCGCCGACAACAGCCTGACCTACAAACCGGTCAAGCTCAAGCCCCTGACTGTGGACTCCGTACCACCCAAGGTTCGTACCTTCTAAAGATTGTCTGGGCCGCTTACTGCCAGTGGCGGTCCATCACCCGAATACACCAGGAGTTCTTTCATGACCCTACGCACTTTTCAGATCTACCGCTACGACCCTGACAAGGATGCCAAGCCCTACATGCAAACCATTCAGGTGGAGCTGGACGGCAATGAACGCATGCTGCTCGACGCCCTGATGAAGCTCAAGGCCGTGGACCCCAGCATTTCGTTCCGCCGCTCTTGCCGCGAAGGCGTGTGCGGCTCCGACGCGATGAACATCAACGGCAAAAACGGTCTGGCGTGTCTGACCAACATGAACACCTTGCCCGGCACCATCGTTTTGAAGCCCCTGCCCGGCCTGCCTGTGATCCGCGACGTGATCGTGGACATGACCCAGTTCTTCAAGCAGTACCACTCGATCAAGCCCTACTTGATCAACAGCACCATCCCGCCCGAGACCGAGCGCCTGCAAAGCCCGGAAGAGCGTGACGAGCTGAACGGTTTGTACGAGTGCATCTTGTGCGCCAGCTGCTCGACCAGCTGCCCCAGCTTCTGGTGGAACCCCGACAAGTTCGTGGGCCCCGCCGGTCTGCTGCAGGCCTACCGCTTCATCGCCGACAGTCGCGACCAGGCCACGGGTGAGCGCCTGGACAATCTGGAAGACCCCTACCGTCTGTTCCGCTGCCACACCATCATGAACTGCGTCGATGTCTGCCCCCAAGGGTCGTGAACCCCACC
>JACDQO010000464.1 GCA_015657605.1 Limnohabitans sp.
CCCCGACCCGTTTGCACCTGAGCGCCTGTTCAATGGCGCTCAAAATAAAAGTGCGCGCCAGCACCACGGCTTCTTCCAGTCCGTGGCCCAGTGCCAAGTGCGACGCGATGGCCGACGACAGCGTGCAACCAGTGCCGTGCACATTGCGGCTCGGAATGCGGGACGAAGCCAAGCGGCGTGTGGGCCCATTGGCCTGCACCAACAGATCCACCACCTCATCGCCCACCAAATGCCCGCCTTTGAGCAAAACTGCTTTGGCGCCCATCGCCAACAAGCCCTGCGCCGCGGCCTCCAGTGCATGCGCATTGGCAATGGGCTGGCCCAACAACAGCTGGGCTTCGTCCAAGTTGGGCGTGACCACCGTGACGCGTGGAAACAATTCGCGCACCAAAATTTGCACCGTTTCTTGGGCAATCAAACGGTCACCGCTGGTGGCCACCATCACCGGGTCGAGCACGACTTGGCCGATGTTGTAGTGGTCAATGGCCCAGGCCACCACCTCCACAATGCCGGGCTCGTGCAGCATGCCAATCTTCAGGGCATCGACGCCGATGTCGTCCATCACCGACTGGATCTGCGCCTTCAAAAACGACGCGGGCACCGCATGGATGCCCTGCACGCCCACCGTGTTTTGCGCCGTCAGCGCGGTGATCGCGCTCATGCCATAGCAGCCCAAAGCGGCAAAGGTTTTCAAATCGGCCTGAATGCCGGCGCCCCCGCCACTGTCCGATCCGGCAATGGTGAGCACGCGTGCGTAGCGTTGTGGTGGGTGGTTCATGCCACAAATTATCGGCGATCCCCAATGGACACTTTGACATGAGCCCCCCCACTTTTCAGCGTGGTTTTGGGCGCAGGCCTGATGGGCCGCTTGCTGGCCCACACCTTGGCCCAAGCAGGTCACCGTGTGCAAGTGCACGAAGCGCAAGGCGATGATGGCCAAGGCTCGGCCGCGCGTGTGGCCGCGGCCATGCTGGCGCCTTTGGCCGAATCGGCCATCACCGAAATGCCGGTGGTGCGCATGGGGCACCACGGCCTGACACGTTGGCCTGAGTTGATCGCCGCCCTGCCCGAGCCCGTCTTCTTTCAGCAAAACGGCACCTTGGTGCTGTGGCACCGACAAGACGCGGCCGAGGCCAAACGCTTTGAAGGCCTGTTGTTGCGCACCCAAGACCAATGCCCCGAATTGCCCCCCACCCAAAGGCTCGATGCCCAAGGTCTGCAAGCGCTGGAGCCCGGCATGGAGCAACGCTTCAACCAAGCTTTGTATCTGCCCGGCGAAGGCCAACTCGATAACCGCGAATTGCTGGCGTCTTTGCTCAAAGGCATGACGCAACTCGGTGTGGAGGTGAATTGGAACAGCCCGGCATCGCCCGAGGACTTTCAAGCCGGCCAGAGCGGACAACCCGACTGGGTCTTTGACTGCCGAGGTCTGGGCGCCCGCCCCAACTGGTCTCAGCTGCGCGGCGTCAGGGGCGAGGTGCTGCGGCTTTACGCACCCGACGTCAGCTTGCAGCGCCCCACCCGTTTGATCCACCCGCGCTACCCCATCTACATCGCGCCCAAAGAAAACCACGTGTTCGTGATCGGCGCCACCGAAATCGAGACCGAAGACCTGTCGGCCGTCAGCGTGCGCTCGACTCTGGAGTTGCTGAGTGCTGCCTACACGGTGCACAGCGGTTTTGCCGAAGCCCGCATTTTGGAAGCCAGCACCCAAGCGCGCCCCACCTTGGTCGACAATCTGCCCGCCATCCGATGCTTGGGTGAGCGCACCTTGCAAATCAACGGCCTGTACCGCCATGGTTTTTTGATCTCCCCGGCCATGCTGGACGTGGTGATGGAATGGGTGCTACACCAAACGACGAATCTGGCCACACAGTTCAACCTCCAATTTCAACATGCCTGAACCCACCATCCAAGTGCGCATCAACCAAGCGGTCCATGAGCTGCCGCAAGGGGCCAGCTTGGCCGACGCGATTGCGCAGGCAGACATTCGCCCCCCCTTTGCTGCCGCGGTCAATTTGCAGTTTGTCCCTAAGGCGAAATACCCGCTCCACCTGCTGCACAATGGCGATCAAATTGAACTGATCTCCCCCATCACGGGCGGCTGAAGCATGGCTGCAGCCCCTGACCACCCCATGAACACCCCTGCGCTGACCTCAGACCCCCTCTTGCTCTACGGCGAACGCTTTGACAGCCGACTGATGCTGGGCACCTCTCGCTACCCCTCGCCCAGCGTCTTGATCGAAGCCATTGAGCGCTCGGCCCCCGCCATGCTGACCGCCTCCTTGCGCCGACAAACCGGCAGTGGCGGCGAAGCCTCACAAAGTTTTTGGAACCTGCTGCGCCAAGTCAAGGTGCCGGTCTTGCCCAACACGGCGGGCTGCCACAGCGTGCAAGAAGCCATCACCACGGCCGAGATGGCACGCGAAGTGTTTGAAACCGACTGGATCAAACTCGAGCTGATCGGCGACGACTACACCCTGCAGCCCGACACCCTGAACTTGCCCGCCGCCGCTGCGGCGCTCGATCCAGCCCGGCTTCAAA
>JACDQO010000465.1 GCA_015657605.1 Limnohabitans sp.
CGGCATCATCGTCAACGTCACACCGTTTGAGCCCGAGTGGGAAGGCTATGTGACGCTGGAGTTCAGCAACACCACGCCACTGCCCGCCAAAATTTACGCGGGTGAAGGCTGCGCGCAGGTGCTCTTTTTGGAGAGCGACGAGGTGTGCGAGACCAGCTACAAGGACCGGGGCGGCAAGTACCAGGGCCAAGTCGGCGTCACGTTGCCCAAAACCTGAGGGTCAAACCCTGTTTTGGGCCCTTCAGCCCAAAATGCGACAATACCGGGTTAATGACCGACTCTTTTTCCAATTTATCGCTGGCCCCGACGCTGGCACGAGCCGTGGCCGAAATGGGCTACGAATCCATGACCCCTATCCAGGCCCAAGCCATTCCGGTGGTGTTGACAGGCCAGGATGTCATGGGCGCAGCCCAAACGGGCACTGGCAAAACCGCAGCGTTTTCGCTGCCTTTGCTGCAGCGCCTGCTCAAGCACGAAAACCCCTCCACCTCGCCCGCCCGTCACCCGGTGCGCGCCTTGGTGCTGTTGCCCACGCGTGAGTTGGCCGACCAGGTTGCCCAGCAAATCAAGATGTACGCCAAGTACACCCAGCTGCGCAGCGCGGTGGTGTTTGGTGGCATGGACATGAAGCCCCAGACCCTGGAGCTGAAACAAGGCGTCGAGGTGCTGGTGGCCACCCCAGGCCGTTTGCTGGACCACATCGAAGCCAAAAATGCGGTGCTCAACCAGGTGGAATATGTGGTGCTGGACGAAGCCGACCGCATGCTGGACATCGGCTTCTTGCCCGACTTGCAGCGCATCCTGAGCTTTTTGCCCAAGCAGCGCACCACGCTGCTCTTCTCGGCCACGTTCTCGCCCGAGATCAAGCGTCTGGCCGGCAGCTACCTGCAAAACCCGATCACCATTGAAGTGGCCCGTCCCAACGAAACCGCTTCGACGGTAGAGCAGCGTTTTTACGCCGCGCAAGACGACGACAAGCGCCGCGTGATCCGCAAAGTGCTGGACGACCGGGGCATCAAGCAAGCCTTTATTTTTGTGAACAGCAAGCTCGGCTGCGGCCGCTTGGCCCGTTCTTTGGAGCGCGAAGGCTTGCGCACTGCCGCTTTGCATGGCGACAAGAGCCAGGACGAGCGCCTGAAAGCCCTGGAGGCCTTCAAAAAAGGCGAAGTCGATTTGTTGGTTTGTACCGATGTGGCCGCGCGCGGTCTGGACATCAAAGACGTGCCTGCGGTGTTCAACTTTGACGTGCCTTTCAACGCCGAAGACTATGTGCACCGCATTGGCCGCACAGGCCGCGCCGGGGCTTCGGGTTTGGCCGTCACCTTGGTCAGCCCGTCGGACACGCGTTTGGTGGGTGACATTGAAAAGCTGATCAAGAAAAAGCTGGAAGTCGAAACCCTGCAGCTGGACACCCGTCCTGCAGGTCCACCGCCAGAAAAGTGGGGCGAACGGCCAGAAGACCGTCCTCGCTCACGCGCCTCTGAGGGCCGTCGCCGGGAGCACGACCCCCGAGATGCTTTGGACGCACCGAATGAGCGCCGCGGCGGATTCCGCCCAGCGCCGATCAACCGTGATCCGTTTTCCAAAAGCCTTACGAGCCAGCGGCGGCAGACACGCCCCCGAGCTGGGAGCCCAGTGTGCCCAGGTCGGCCAGGTCGTCGATTTCAGCCAACATCAAGCCCAAACGCAAAGTGGCCGCTTTGTTCAAGTCGGGCGATTGATCACTGAGCGGGCTGGGTTATACCGGGGCGACACGCCACAGTCGCAGGCCCCTGTCAAAATCGCAGCATGCACCGCTCTACAAACCACTGTCTGAAACCGCTTGTGATGGCCCTCCAATGGGCCATGACAGGCTTTGCCGTTCTTCCTGGGCTTGCCTTGGCGCAAAACGCCAACCTTCCCGCAGGGGCCGCCACGGCCACCGATCTGGGTCAGGTGGAGGTGCGGGGCAACCGCAACAACGACACCGAAACGCGTCGAGAGTCCTCGGTGGCCAAAATTGTCATTGGCCGAGAAGAAATCCAAAAACAAGGCGATGCCAATTTGGGCGAAGTGCTCAAACGCCTGCCCGGCGTGACGGTGCAGGGCGCTCCCGGCCGTGGTGGTGCGATCCGCATGCGCGGCCTGGGCGGTGGGTTCACACAAATCTTGCTTGACGGTGAGCGCTTGCCGCCAGGCTTTTCCATCGACAGCTTGTTGCCTGAACAGGTCGAGCGCATCGAAATTTTGCGGGCACCCACGGCAGAAACAGGCGCTCGCGCCATTGCGGGCACCATCAACATCGTTTTGCGCGAAGGCCAAAAGGCCAACCCCGATGATTTGAAAATCACCCGCTCGCGAGAGAATGGCCACGATTCCACCTTGCTCAATTGGGTCCACAACCTCAACATCCAGCCCCTGACGGGCACGCTCACCATGTCGGTGACCGACCAATACAGACCCGATTCGAGCAGCTCGGTGATCTCCTCCAATGTGTTGGGCAACAGCACGCGCAACAACGAGTCGCTGGGGCATCGCCAAGCCATGCACGCCAACGCGCGCCTGCAATGGCGGGGCGAGCAAGGCAAGACCCTGACCTTGACCCCTTTTGTGGTTTATTCGGATTTCACGGGCAATGGCCTGATCCAAGCCGATCGACTGGATACTGGTGCTGTGGCTTCTGAAGCGGCCCGAACCTTGAACCAAAGCCGTTTTGCCATGGCGCGACTCAACGGTCAATGGGCCCAGCGCCTGTCGGCCGATGACCGCTTGGAAGTGCGCTTCGGTGTGGGCCACTCAGAGTACGACCTGCGTCTGGACCAAACCCTGACCACGCCCAGCGCCTCGCCCCCTTTGTTGCGAAACACCACGCAATTCCAAAACTTTGTCGATCGCTCCGGCAGCCTGAGCAGCAAGTGGACCCGTGCCATGGACAACGGCCACCAAGTGGTCAGTGGCTTGGAACTGAAGGCGTACGCGGGTGGAAGAGGCCCGGGGCTTGCTCGATGACAACGCGGGCGATTTGACGGCCCGCACCATGCGCTGGGCCGCCTATGCGC
>JACDQO010000466.1 GCA_015657605.1 Limnohabitans sp.
CTTCCAGTTGTAGTTGCACTCGTGCAGCTCCACGCGGTCCAGCGCGTAGCCGTCGAAATTGAGTTGCGCCCTGGGGCCCATGCCCGCCAGGTCGGCGGCGATGTCGCGGCCGTTGTCTTCAAAGAGCAGGCCATTCCATTCCTGCAATTTGTAGTTGTTCAGGTTGAGGCAGGGGTCTTGGGCAAAGTGGGGTGCGCCGAGCAATTGACCGTCTGGCGCGTAGGTCCAGCGGTGCAAGGGACAGACAATGTTGCCGCCTGCGCTGCCTTTGTGCTGGGTTTGCAGGTTGCCACGACCGTTCAGCATGATGGCTTGGCGGTGGCGGCAGACATTCGAGACGAGTTCGACACCGCCTTGGGCGTTGCGCACCAAAGCACGGCCTTCGGCCTCGTGGGGCAGGGCGTAATAGTCGCCCGGGTGGGGCACCGCCAGCTGGTGGCCCACATAGCGGGGGCCTTGGTGGAAGAGCGTGTTCAATTCGCGCTGAAACAGCGCCTCATCGAAATAAGTGGAAACTGGTAGTTGGCTTGCGGCCTGCTGCAGTTGAAGACTTAAATCAGACATGGGTGACCTGACCTAGAGACTCCCCCTATGAAGGGGCAGGGACAAAGCGCTGAATTCAAGGAAAACGGCGCAAAAAAATGACAGGGAATCCCTGCCGATGAGCCGCGATTCTACCCCGGGCCGCGCTCATTGCAGGGATGAGCCTCCAGCTTTCCGTGTGCCTGGAGCCCAAGGGCCGTTGGCCAGACTTGCCAGCCCCTGTGGCGTCTTGTGGAGTTGACATGACCAACTGTCAGCCAAGTCAAGGCTTAAGGCCTAAAATCTGGTTTTTTCCTCGGAACACCCCATGCCCAAGGCCGCTCCCCTCGACACCGCCGACACCTCCGCTGCGCCCTTGCCGGTCAGTTACGAAGCGGCTTTGGCGGAATTGGAGTCTTTGGTGGGCCAGCTCGAATCGGGGCAGATGCCCCTGGACCAGCTCCTGACCGGTTACCAGCGTGGGGCGGCCTTGCTGGCCTTTTGCCGTGACAAACTCAAAGCCGTCGAAGACCAAATTCAGGTGTTAGACGGTGGACAACTCAAACCCTGGAGCGGTGCATGAGCCTGGACTTGAAAGCCTGGATGCAGCCGCATCTAGACCGCGTGGAACAAGCCTTGTCGTCCGGCATTGCGCTGCATTCACCCGCCGACTTGGGTGCCGCCATGCGCTACGCCGTGCTGGATGGCGGCAAGCGCCTGCGCCCTTTGTTGGTCTTGGCCACAGCCGAAGCGGTGGGCGATGCCCCCAGCAGCCCTGCGGCACTGAAGGCCGCCTGCGCCATCGAGTTGATCCACGCTTACTCCTTGGTGCACGACGACATGCCCTGCATGGACAACGACGTGCTGCGGCGCGGCAAACCCACGGTGCATGTGCAGTTTGGCGAAGCCCAGGCTCTGCTGGCGGGGGATGCCTTGCAAACCCTGGCTTTTGAATTTTTAACCCCCCAGGACGCCAGCGTGAGCGCTGCGGTGCAAGCCGCTTGCGTGGGTTTGCTGGCGCGGGCTTCGGGGTACCAAGGCATGGCTGGAGGCCAAGCCATTGACCTGGCCAGCGTGGGCCAGCGCCTGACAGAAGACCAGCTGCGCCAGATGCACCGGCTCAAAACCGGGGCGTTGCTGCTGTGCAGCGTGCAGATGGGCGCGGCCTGTGTGGCCGGCGTGCCCGCCCCGGTTCAAGCGGCTCTCCAGCGCTTTGGTGAGGCTTTGGGCCTGGCCTTTCAGGTGGTGGACGATGTCCTGGATGTGACGGCCGATTCGGCCACGCTGGGCAAGACTGCAGGCAAGGATGAAGCCGCCGACAAACCCACTTATGTGGCCCTGATGGGGCTGGACGCGGCCAAAGCTTATGCCGATGCGCTGGCCGCGCAGGCGATGCAGGCCTTGGCCGATACCGGATTGCCGGATGACCGTTTGGCCGCGCTGCGTGCACTGACCGCCATGGTGGTAGAAAGAAACAACTGACATGACCGATTTGCTCAAGAACATCGACTCCCCGGCGGATCTGCGCCGCCTGCAGCGCACCGATCTGCCCCAATTGGCCGACGAGCTGCGCCACTGCGTCCTCGACAACGTCTCCAAAACCGGCGGGCACCTCAGTTCCAACCTGGGCACGGTGGAGTTGACGGTGGCCCTGCACTATGTGTTCAACACCCCCGAAGACCGCATCGTTTGGGACGTGGGCCACCAGACTTACCCGCACAAAATCTTGACAGGGCGTCGTGACCGCATGCCCACGCTGCGCCAATTTGGCGGCTTGTCGGGCTTTCCGCGCCGCGACGAGAGCGAATACGACACCTTTGGCACCGCCCACTCGTCCACCAGCATTTCGGCCGCCTTGGGCATGGCTGTGGCTGCGCGCCAAAAAGGCGAGTCGCGCCACTCGATCGCGGTGATCGGCGATGGCGCCATGACCGCTGGCATGGCCTTCGAAGCCCTGAACAACGCGGGCGTCGAAGAATGCAAGCTGCTGGTGATCCTGAACGAC
>JACDQO010000467.1 GCA_015657605.1 Limnohabitans sp.
ACACCTTAAAGCGCCCCTTTTCACCATGTACAAAATTGTTCTCATTCGCCATGGCGAGTCCACTTGGAACCTGGAAAACCGATTCACGGGCTGGACCGATGTGGACCTGACCCCGACTGGGGTGAGCCAAGCCATGTCGGCAGGCCAACTCCTCAAAGCCGAGGGATGGGACTTTGATGTGTGCTTCACATCGGTGCTCAAACGGGCCATTCACACATTGTGGTTCGCACTGGACGAAATGGACCGCACCTGGCTGCCCGTGGTCAAGGATTACCGTCTGAACGAGCGCCATTACGGCGCTTTACAAGGCCTCAACAAAGCCGACATGGCCAAAAAATTTGGCGAAGAGCAGGTACTGGCTTGGCGCCGCAGCTACGACACACCACCCCCCGCTCTCGAAGCCAGCGACCCCCGTTGTGAGCGCGGTGACCGCCGCTATGCCCACGTCGAACCTGAAAACCTGCCCCTGACCGAATGCCTCAAAGACACCGTGGCCAGGGTGCTGCCCTGCTGGCAAGACACCATTGCCCCCCGCATTCGAAATGGCGAACGCATTTTGATCGCCGCACACGGCAACTCCATCCGTGCCCTGATCAAGTACCTGGACAACGTCTCAGAGCAAGACATCGTGGGCCTCAATATCCCCAACGGCATCCCCTTGGTCTATGAATTGGACGCCGAGCTCAAGCCGATTCGGCATTACTACCTAGGCGATGCGCAAGCAGCAGCCCAAGCGGCCGCCGCAGTGGCCAGCCAAGGCAAGGGTTGAGCTTTCGGGGTCTTTACAGGAAATTACAGGCCCAGCCCGTCGCTTCAGGGCTTGCGGGTGTATATTGATTTGACCTTCACCGAACACGCACACGCACCATGGGACACAAACTCAAGATCGCCGGATGGCTCAGCATTGGCGCCTTGGCGGGCGCGCTGACCACTGTTTCATTGCAAACCGTGGCGCGTGGCAACATGGCTCCGTTGCCCTTGGAAGAGCTGCAGCAATTGGCGGCCGTTTTCGGCATGGTCAAAAGCGATTACGTCGAGCCGGTCGACGAGCGCAAACTCATCACCGAAGCCATCTCTGGCATGGTGGCCAGCCTAGACCCTCACTCGCAGTATTTCGACAAAAAAAGCTTCAAAGAGTTTTCTGAAGGCACGTCCGGGAAATTTGTGGGCGTGGGCATCGAGATCAGCCAAGAAGATGGCGTTGTCAAAATCGTCTCCCCGATCGAAGGCTCGCCGGCTGACCGCGCAGGCCTCAAAACCAACGACCTGATCACCAAAGTCGATGACACGCCGCTCAAGGGCCTGCCTCTGAGCGAAGCGGTCAAGCGCATGCGCGGTGAGCCCAAAACCAAAGTGGTCTTGACCGTCTTCCGCAAATCCGAAAACCGCACTTTCCCGGTCACCATCATCCGCGAAGAGATCAAGACCCAATCGGTCAAATCCAAACTGATCGAACCGGGTTACGGCTGGATCAGGGTGTCCCAGTTCCAGGAACGCACCGTGGATGACTTCGCCCGCAAGGTCGAAGAAATGTACAAACAAGACCCTCAGATGAAGGGCCTGGTGCTCGATTTGCGCAACGATCCGGGCGGTCTGCTGGATGCGGCTGTGGCCCTGTCTGCCGCATTTTTGCCAGACAACGTCACCGTGGTCACCACCAACGGACAGCTCGAAGAGAGCAAGTTCACCTACAAGGCTTCGCCCCAGTTCTGGCGTCGCAACAGCACCAATGACCCGATCACCCGCATGACCCAAGCCACTGGCGGTGCCCTGAAAAAAATCCCCCTGGTGGTGCTGGTCAATGAAGGATCGGCATCGGCCAGTGAAATCGTGGCAGGCGCCTTGCAAGACTACAAGCGGGCCACGCTGATGGGCAGCCAAACCTTTGGCAAAGGCTCGGTGCAAACCGTTCGTCAACTCGGCCCTGATACCGCGCTGAAAATCACAACGGCCCGTTACTACACCCCCAGCGGGCGCGCCATCCAAGCCAAAGGCATCGTGCCTGACGTGATGCTGGATGAAACCGAAACAGGCAATGTGTTTGCGGCCCTGCGAACCCGCGAAGCTGACTTGCAAAAGCACTTGTCAAACGGCCGGGAAGCCGAAGAAAAGAAAGACCCTGCCCGCGAGCAGGCCCGCGAAGAAGCCATTAAAAAACTGGAAGAGGAGTCGCGCAAACCCTTGGCAGAGCGCCGCTTGCCAGAGTTCGGCTCTGACAAAGACTTTCAGCTGGCTCAAGCCATCAGGCAACTCAAGGGTCAGCCAGTCAAAGCCAGCACGACCTTGGCCGAGCGCAAAGCCGACAAGAAAGAGTGATCCGACGCCTCGGACGGATACCCTGAATGGATGACACCCAACTGCTGCGTTACTCGCGGCACATTTTGCTCAACGAATTGGGCATTGACGGCCAAGAAAAACTCTTGGCCTCCCATGCGCTGGTCATTGGGGCGGGTGGTTTGGGCTCTCCAGTGGCCTTGTATTTGGGCAGTGCGGGTGTGGGTCGCATCACCGTGGTGGACCACGACGAGGTGGACGCCACCAACTTGCAACGTCAAATTGCCCATACGTTGGACCGCGTGGGCCAATTCAAGGCCGAATCTGTGCGCACTGCCATCGCACAGATCAACCCGGACGTCACCGTCTATCCGGTCACCCAACGGGCCGACCAGGCCCTGCTGAACACGCTGGTGCCCCAAGCCGATGTGGTCATCGACTGCTGCGACAACTTTGAAACACGCCAAGCCGTGAACCGGGCCTGCGTAGAGCACCGCAAACCCTTGGTCTCGGGCGCGGCCATTCGCATGGACGGCCAAGTGTCGGTGTTTGACAGCACTCAGGCCGATGCGCCTTGTTATGCCTGCATCTTTCCGCCCGAGCAGTTGCCCGAAGAAACCCGGTGCGCCACGATGGGCGTGTTCGCGCCGCTGGTGGGCATCATCGGCACCGTGCAAGCCGCTGAGGCCCTCAAGATCTTGAGTGGC
>JACDQO010000468.1 GCA_015657605.1 Limnohabitans sp.
CAAGCAGGGCCTTTTGGTGCGCCTATTGCGCATGGTTTTTTGACGCTGTCTTTGTTGTCTCAGTTTTTTGACAAGACCATCGATGTCAGCAGCAAGAAAATGGGCGTCAATTACGGCTTGAACAAAGTGCGCTTCATGGCACCAGTGCCCGTGGGCAGCCGGTTGCGTGCGCATCTGCATCTGCATTCGGCCACGCCCATTGACGGTGGAGGTCTTCAGTTGCAGTGGAACGTCACGGTGGAGCGCGAAGGCAGCGACAAACCTGTGTGTGCAGCCGAGTCTTTGGTGCGAATTTACGCCTGAGCAGGCAGTCCTGGCGTGGTGGGCGCCCCATCGAACCCGTTTTGCCGCCAAGCCTCGAACACGGTCACAGCCACCGCGTTGGACAGGTTCAGACTGCGCTGACCTTCAAGCATGGGCAGCTTGATGCGCTGAGTGGGCGCAAACTTCTCGCGCAATTCGGGTGACAAACCACGCGTCTCCGAACCAAAAATCAGCCAATCACCGGGTTCGAATCGCACGTTGAACGCGGACCGACTGCCTTTGGTGGTCAGTGCAAACATGCGCTCTGGTGTGGGTTTCTCTTGGGCCATGAAAGCATCCCAATCTGCGTGGCGACGCAAGTCGGCGTACTCGTGGTAATCGAGCCCAGCTCGTCGCATGTGTTTGTCATCCATCGAAAACCCCAAGGGTTCTACCAAGTGCAAAGTGCAGCCGGTGTTGGCGGCCAGTCGGATGACGTTGCCGGTGTTCGGCGGGATTTCAGGTTCAACCAAAACAATATGAAACATGGCGCACATTGTGCCCTGCTGTCTTGCTCGGCTTGCGAAATGTCATTCGGAAGCCAAGGATTCGGTTCTGGCCAAAACCAAGGCGCTGATGTGGGCCGCTCCAGCTTGGCGCAGCACGCGGGCTGCCGAATGCAAAGAGGCACCACTGGTCATCACATCGTCCACCAGCACCACGCGTTTTCCTCTCAGCTGCGCCGCCCTCAAGGGCTCCACAGCGAATGCGCCCACCAAATTGGCGAGTCGCTCATGGCGGGGCAGCAGCCGCTGCGAGGGGGTGTCGCGGGTGCGCAGCAGCCATTGAACATCTGCCTTGACGGGGCTCAGATGCTGGGCCAGTTCCCATGATTGGTTGAATCCACGAAAAGCCAGTCTTTGTGGTGAAAGTGGAATCGGCAACACCAGATCCGCGTTGTCCAGCACATCATCTGCCAAGGGGGTGCTCAACATCAAGGTGGCCAAGGCATTGGACCAACCGGCCTGTTGTTGGAATTTGAATCTTGCTATCAAGTCAACCCAGGGCCAAGCGTAGGTCACTGCGGCCAGGCAGATATCGAGTGGCGGTGGTTCTGCCTGGCAGTCTGGGCAGCGCCGCCCAGCATTCGCCCATGGCAATGCACATCCATGGCAACGGTTTTGGGGTTGGGCAAAGCGGCTGATGCAAGCTTCACACAAAGGCGCATGAGGCCAGTCTTGACAAATGGCGCAGCGGCTGGGCACCCAGCGCCAAAACCCCGCAGGACCTTTTGCACTGGGCGCGAAAGACTTTGCCTTGAGTAAGAGAGGCCACATCGTGTCAATATACTCAAGCCAAATCCCATGAGCAAGGCAGTACCTCCCAATTCAGCTGGTGTGTAAAAAGAAAGTCATCCGCTCGTCATTCACTTCAAACATCGATGTCTCCAGTTTCCAGACCTCCGTCCTTGGACCCTGTCGCTGCAGCCAGGTGGCTGGGCAGGCCTGCGCCCTCCTTGATTTCGCCTTGGTTGCATGAGGAAGTGGCCTCTCGCATGCAGGAGCGTTTGGACTTCATCACCTTGCAGCCTCAACAATGGGTTCATTGGGAGCCTTTGAGCGGAGGCGTGGCAGCGCACAAGTCCTTGGTGCAGCGTTACCCCAATGCTCGGGCATGGCTGGTCTGTGAGCAAGCTGAAAATGCACTGGCCGCACGCTCCTTGATGGCGCGCAATTGGTGGCAGGTGCTGGCTTGGCGTGAACAAAAGCAGCAGCTTGGCTTGCCCTCAGAGTCATCGGCCGACATGCTTTGGGCCAATATGCAACTCCACGGACATCCCGAACCACAAGCCTTGCTGCAAGCGTGGCATCAAGCTTTGTCCGTGAATGGATTTTTGATGTTTTCGTGCTTCGGTCCCGATACGTTGCGCGAATTGCGCCAAGTCTATGAACGGGCAGGGTGGCCCCAACCGGCGCATGAGTTCACCGATATGCACGATTGGGGTGACATGTTGGTGCAGGCGGGATTTGCCGAACCGGTCATGGACATGGAACGGATCACCTTGACCTATGCTTCGCCAGAGAGTCTTTTGGCCGAACTGCGCGAACTCGGACGCAATTTGCACGTGAATCGCTTTGCAGGACTACGGGGGCGCACTTGGAAGCGGTCCTTTTTGAGTGCCTTGATGGCGCTGGCTCGTCCAGAACATGACGCCGTCTGTCTTTGAGCTTTGAAATCGTGTATGGCCATGCTCTGAAACCCCAGCCCAGACTCAAACTGGCGTCAAAAACAGAAATCGGACTGGACCAAATGCGGCATATGCTGCGTTCGTCTGGGGGTATGCCGGACAAACTTTGAGTTTTGTCAAAAGCGCTATTGTTCTCAGGTAAAATCCGGCCGGAATTGATCGCAGTGATTGCTTGATTGCGTGTTAGGTTATTGAAAGTTGACAAATGTCAAATCAGGCTTACCAGTTTGCTCAAGTGTCTGGTCCCTCCATCCATTGGCGGCTCAAACGCAATTGTTCCTTTACGCCAGTCCAATTGGGCTGGGTGTACATGCTCTTGTGTGCCGTTTCTTTGGGTATTGGGGTGTTCTTCTGGTTGCAAGGTGCCACCCTCGTGTTGGCTTTTGCTGGCTTGGAAGTGGCTGTCGTGGGCTTGGCTTTTTTGGCCTACGCCCGTCATGCGGCGGACGGTGAAGTGATCTCGCTCCAAGGTGCCAATTTGGTGGTGGAGCTGGAAACGGCAGGTCGCCTCGAAAGGGCAGAGTTTGAGCGTCAATGGGTGAGGGTTGAGCCCAAGTCTGGAGACCTGAGCTTGATCGAGTTGTCGGGTCAAGGTCGTTCGATTGAGGTGGGGCGCTTTGTTCGCCCCGAACTGCGGCAAGTGCTGGCGCGAGAAATCAGAAAGGCATTGCGTTCAGCGTGATGCCTTGTGGCAATTTGAATCTGTAACAGTTTTCTAAAGTGTGAATTCAACAGTGTCTTGGAAGTTAGTGAGAACCATGAAGAATATTTCCAACCAATTGGCTTCGCTGCTATCACGCGCGGGCATTTTTGCAGGTGCATGGGTTGCAACAGCGGCCCAAGCTGTCAATGACTTGCCGGGTGGACCCGCGGTCAATCAGCTCAATTTGCATCCCGCCGTGACCAAAATTGCCGAAGAGCAGCAGTGGTTGCATTGGTTCATGCTGATCCTTTGCACGGTCATTTTCATCGCCGTTTTTGCGGTCATGTTTTATTCCATTTGGAAGCACCGCAAGTCGGTGGGTCATAAACCAGCCACTTTCACCGAATCCATCACGGTCGAGGTGGTTTGGACGGCCGTTCCCTTCATCATCGTGATTTTGATGGCCCTGCCGGCCACCA
>JACDQO010000469.1 GCA_015657605.1 Limnohabitans sp.
TCTATAAACTTCTTTCAGATTGGAACCCCGCAATAGTTGCTAGCGATTTTGATTCTTGGCGCGTGCAACTAACAAATAAGCAAGCAGCCGTGGATGATTTGAATGCGCGTGTTGAACGGCATAAAAAGATCAGGTTGGATATGCTTAATCTACAGAGGGCTTTGTTTTCCTCGGATGAGTTCTATCAGATAAAGATGGAGCTTGATGCGCTCAATAGAAAAATGTCCGGTCGTTTCGTTGGTGGCTCGTCAGAAGAACAGCGAGCAAGAGAATTATTTTCGAAATTAACTGATTTAAGTCAGAAAATTGCAAAGACACTTCCTACCATTTCAAAATAACTCGTTCTTGCACTTGTTTTACTTGTATCGGTCGCCAAGCGACCAAAGAAGCCGCCTTGGCCGTGGACAAGCGGACCCTGAACTTCTGAGCCCTTGACCCCCCTTGAACTGTGGTTTGAGGTGAGTTGGGTTAAAGTTCAGTCACCCTGAAAACCCGGGCCAAACCCGGGTTTTTCTCATTTGAATTGAAGAGTCCACCGCCCATGTCCGTTCGTGAAGTTTACGAAGCTGAGTTGCTCAAGCGTGATTACCAAAGCGATCCCGCACAGCTCAGAGCCATTGACGCTTTGGAGCGCTGCGCCAGCGAGTGGACAGCCTACCAATCCAAGCGGTCTGGCTTGCTCGGCAAGTGGTTTGCCCGCCCTGAGATTCCCAAAGGGGTCTACATGTTTGGCGGTGTGGGGCGGGGCAAGAGCTTTTTGATGGACTGCTTTTTTGCAGCTGTCCCGGTGGAGCGCAAAACCCGTTTGCACTTTCACGAATTCATGCGCGAGGTGCACCGCGAATTGACGGCCATTCAAGGGACGGTGAACCCTTTGGACGAGCTGGGCAAGCGCATGGCCAAGCGTTATCAGCTGATTTGCTTTGATGAATTCCATGTGGCCGACATCACCGACGCCATGATCTTGCACCGCCTGCTGGTGGCGCTGTTCGACAACGGCGTGGGCTTTGTCACCACGTCCAATTTTGAGCCCAACGGTCTGTATCCCGACGGTCTGCACCGCGACCGTATCTTGCCTGCCATTGCATTGCTGAACGAGCGCATGCAGGTTTTGAATGTGGACAACGGCACGGACTACCGCCGCCGCACGCTGGAGATGGTCAAGCTCTACCACTCGCCTTTGGGCGAGCAGGCCGACCGCGAGATGAACGAGGCCTTCAACCGCCTGGCCACAGGGCCAGACGAAGACCCGGTGCTGCACATTGAGGCGCGCGACATCACCGCCAAACGCCGTGCCGGTGATGTGGTCTGGTTCGACTTCCGGGCCATTTGCGGCGGCCCGCGTTCGCAAAACGATTACCTTGAAATTGCCACGCAGTACCACACGGTGCTGCTGAGCAACGTGCCGCACATGCCAGTGAGCATGGCTTCTGAGGCGCGGCGCTTCACCTGGTTGATCGATGTGCTGTACGACCGCCGGGTCAAGCTCATCATGTCGGCTGCTGTGCCGCCTGAAGGCCTTTACACCTCCGGCCCCATGTCGCATGAGTTTCCCCGCACGGTCTCTCGCCTGCACGAGATGCAGTCGAGCGAGTTTCTGGCGCTGGAGCACCGCACTGTGGACACGAACCTCACATGAGCCGCTTGCGTCTGTCTTGCCTGGCGAGTTGTTTTGCGGCTTGGGCCCTCGCTTTCGGGGCATTGGCGCAGAACCCCCAAGTGGCCGCCGCTCAAACCGCTGCCCCAGCGTTGTCAGCCAATGCCCCAACTCTGGATGTGCCGACGGAAATTGCCCGCCAAAGGCAAGCCGTGGTCACCTTGCGCGAGGCCATTTTGAAATCAGACGAGCAGCGAGAGGCCGCATGTTGGCAAAAATTTGCGGTCAATGCGTGTTTGATCGAGACCCGCCGCATTCGCAGGCAAGCCTTGGATCCTTTGGCGCAGCAAGATCTGGTCTTGAATGCTCAAGAGCGCGAGTGGCGTTCAGCGCAGCGAGAGCAGCGTTTGCTGGACAAGCAACCCGCAACCCAAGCCGCACCATGAGTGACACCCCGCGTTTGGATGGACCGAGCTTGTCGGACTTGGATTTGCACTCACCACAGCGCCAGTTGATCGAGTGGCAGATCGAGCATGCCGATCTGGACGCACTGATCGACCAAGCCTCAGCCCATGCGGCACATCAGGACGAGTTGCGCATGCGGCGCATGAAAAAGCGGCGCTTGGCGCTGCGGGACCAAATCGCTGCACTGCAGTCGCGCTTGGCACCGAAGGAGCCTGCTTGAACTTGCTCGATCAGCGGGTGGCCGACACCTTGTCGAGCCAAGGTGTTTTGGCCCAAACGGTGCCCGGCTTTCAGCCCAGGCAGGGACAAACCGACATGGCTTTGGCGGTCAGCCGAACGGTGCAAGACGGCGGTCAATTGGTGGTCGAGGCGGGTACAGGAACGGGCAAAACCTATGCCTATTTGGTGCCGGTCTTGCTCAGTGGGCAGCGTGCCTTGGTGTCCACAGCGACCAAAGCGTTGCAAGACCAGTTGTTTTCGCGTGACATCCCCCGCTTGGTGGAGGTCTTGGGCTTGCCCATCCGCGTGGCTTTGCTCAAGGGGCGATCCAATTACCTGTGTTTGCACCGAATGGAGCAGGCCCGTCACAGCCCTGAATCGGCCCAACCCGGCGCGCAAAAAGCCTTGGCCAAGATTGAGACTTGGGCGCAGTCCACCCGGACCGGCGACATGGCCGAACTGACGGGTCTGGATGAACGGTCGTCTTTGTGGCCATTGGTCACATCGACCCGTGACAACTGTTTGGGTTCCAGCTGTCCACGCTACCGGGCTTGCCATGTCAACTTGACCCGCAAAGAGGCCATGGCGGCCGATGTCGTGGTGATCAACCACCACTTGTTTTTTGCCGACATGGCTGTGCGGGAGTCGGGTGTGGCCGAATTGCTGCCCACCGTGCGTGTGACGGTCTTTGACGAGGCTCACCAACTCAACGAGATTGGGGTCAATTTTTTGGGCCAGCAGTTGTCCACGGTGCAATTGCACGAGTTGGTGCGGGACGTGTTGGCCACGGGTTTGCAATTGGCTCGGGGTTTGGTCGATTGGCAGGCCCTGAGTGCAGGCTTGGAAAAAGCCGCCCGTGATTGGCGTCTGGCCGCTGGCATGCACCGGGGTGCGGTGCGTTTGCGCTGGACCGGTCAGCAACCTGAGGGCGTGGACCCCCAAGAATGGCGCAGCGGTTTGCAGGCGGTGGCACAGGCTTTGGCTGATTTGCAAAATGGCTTGGACATGGTCAGCGAATTGGCCCCCGATTTTCAGCGTCTGGCCGACCGCACGCGCGAACTGATGCAACGCGCCGCCGTGTTTGCCGACACCCCTAACCCTGAAGGCGTGCGCTGGGCCGAGGTCAGCGCTCAGCTGCGTCTCATTGAATCGCCGCTCGATATTGCACAGGCGTTTTCGGCCTTGACGCGGCCCGTATCACCGGCACTGCCCAGCGCCAAGCCTTTGAACGACTATGAAGAGGATCTGCAGGCATTGATGGCCGGAGATCCACGGCACGCAGACCCTTCCAATGGCCGCCCCGGTGGTGTGGGGCAGCGGGCTTGGATTTTCACTTCGGCCACTTTGGGCGATGAGCCCAGTTTGCGTTGGTTCACCGAGCCTTGTGGCTTGAGTTCGGCCGAGGTCATGCAGGTCAGCAGCCCTTTTGACTATGCACGTCAAGCGGCGCTGTATGTGCCGACCCATTTGCCGCGTCCGGGTGATGCCGGTCATGCGGGTGCAGTGGCCAGCTTGGTCCTGCAAGCCCTGAGCATTTTGGGGGGGCGCACCTTGGTGTTGACCACCACTTTGAACGCCATGCGCAGCATTGGCGATCTGCTGCAAACCCAAGGCGATGGCCGTGTTGAAGTGCTGGTGCAAGGGCAAAGCCCCAAACGCCGGTTGATGGAGCGTTTTCGCGAGGGTGGAGGGCAGGGCGATCCCCAAGGACGCAGCGGTTGTGTGTTGGTCGCGTCCGCTTCTTTTTGGGAGGGCTTTGACGTGCCGGGCGATGCTTTGCAACTGGTGGTGATCGATAAACTCCCGTTCCCGCCCCCAGGTGACCCCTTGTTCGAAGCCCGCAGCCAGCGGATCACCCAACAAGGCAAGAGCGCCTTTGCCGATCATGCACTTCCAGAAACGGCGGTGTCACTGAAGCAGGGAGCCGGGCGCCTGATACGGAGTGAAACCGATCGGGGTATTTTGGTGGTCTGCGACAGCCGCTTGGTGGGCATGTCTTATGGTCGTCGCTTGGTGCGAGGCTTGCCCGAGATGCGTCGTTTGGAGAGCCAAGAAGCCTTTGAGGCGGCCTTGCTGGAGCTCTCTATGGACGCCACCAGCTCTTAGTGCGGGTTGGGGCCTTGCCCTGAAGGAAGAGCGACTGGGGGTAATTTTTGGTCAATACGCGCAGGGCATCGTCGCGCAGCGCGGTCATGCCCATGGCATCGTAGGATTTGACCAAGATGGCCAAGGCCTCTTCGGTGGCCGGCACACCTTCGAAGTCGGAAATGGCTTGTTGGGCCCGGTTGATCGCGGCCACGTGGGCACCGCGATTGGCGTAGTAACGCGCTACATGCACTTCATAAGCGGCCAAGGAATTGACCACATGCGTCATGCGTTGGCGTGCATCGGGGGTGTATTTGGAGTCGGGAAAGCGCGTGGACAGCTCCAGAAAAGACTCGTAGGAATCCTTGGCGGCTTTTTGGTCGCGCTCTGACAAATCTTGGCGGGTCAGGAAAGAAAACATCCCCAGGTTGTCGTTGAAATTGACGACGCCTTTCAAGTACAGGGCGTAGTCCAGGGCCGGGCTGGTGGGGTGCAGGCGGATAAAACGGTCCAGCGTGGCCAAAGCCTGGATTTTGCTGCCCGTTTTGTACTGTGCGTAGGCTTTGTCAATTTGGGCCTGTTGGGCCAAAACGGTACCGGCCGCGCGGCCTTCGAGCTTTTCGTAATAACCGATGGCTTTGTCCCAAGCGCCCGCATTGACCTCGTCACGGGCCTCGCTGTAGATTTTTTCTGGGGTCCAACCTGCTGTGGGGTCTTTGGGGTTGTTGGCGCAGCCGCTCAGAATGAGTCCCGCAGCCAAAACGAGGCTGGCTGGAACCGCCGATAATCTGGAGCTTTGCATCTGTGACACCCTTGTACTGTTGAACACTTTGATTATATCGACCGACCCCGAAATGGATGACCCCAACCAGGCCCTCGACGATGCCGAGCGCTTGACGGATGTCACCGAAGAGGTGCGCCAAGCTTTGGTGCCCTCCCATTTACATGGTCAGCGCTTGGACCGTGTCTTTGCGCAGTTGGTCCCTGAGTTTTCTCGCAGCTATTTGCAACAGTTGATTGAACAAGGCGATGCCTTGGTGGACGGCCGAGTGACCACCAAGGTTTCGGCCAAGGTCCGTCTGGGTCATCAATTGCAAATCACGCTGCGTGCCTCCCCTCAGTCGCAAGCCTTTGTGCCTGAAGTCATGCCCATTGATGTGGTTTTCGAGGATGAGCACCTGCGTGTGATTCACAAACCGGCTGGCTTGGTGGTGCACCCCGCGCCTGGCAATTGGGGGGGGCACCTTGCTCAATGGGCTTTTGGCTCTGGACCCCAAAGCCAGCGAAGTCCCTCGCGCCGGCATTGTTCACCGTTTGGACAAAGACACCAGTGGTTTGATGGTGGTGGCCCGAACCCGACAGGCCATGGACGCCCTGGTCGCTCAAATTGCGGCCCGTGAGGTGCACCGTCAATATCTGGCCATCGCCCACAAATGCTGGGCTGGTCCTGCGCAAAAGCATGTCGATGCCGCCATTGGCAGGGACCCGGGCAATCGCTTGCGCATGGCGGTCGTGGATTTGACCCATCAATCGGGCAAAACCGCCTCAACCACCTTGGATGTTTTGGCGCAAGGAGAGCGTTGCTGCCTGGTTCGGTGCACCCTGCACACTGGGCGCACCCACCAAATTCGGGTGCACCTGGCCCACATCGGACACCCGCTCATCGGCGACCCTGTCTATGGCGGTGCGGCGGCCGGTGGCATGGTTCGTCAAGCGCTGCATGCCTGGCGTTTGGCGTTTGCACACCCCATCACCGGTGTGGACATGGATTTTCAGACCGACTGGCCGCAAGACATGGCTGCGGCATTGCTGCCGCTGGGCCTCAGCTACAATCTGGGCCTTGGAATGCAAGTGGCGTGAGACGCCTTGGTGTGTGTCATTTTCGTCAAATCCGGTCTTGTGCCCCAGTTTGACCATGGCAGCAGCTGATTCCCTAACCACGCCGTGAGGCGTTTTTTTCCGAAAGACCGACACCATGAACATGGTGCAAGCCAAGCGTGTCCTGGAAACGGCGCTGCTCACTGCAGGGCAGCCTTTGTCCTTGCGTGATCTGCGCGTTTTGTTCGACGATGAGCTGGGGGCCGACACCCTGCGCTCGATGCTGCAAGACATTGAGCTCGAATGGGCCCACAAAGGCTTGGAGCTGTCCCATGTGGCCAGCGGTTGGCGCTTTCAAAGCCGACCCGAGTTGCGTTCTTACTTGGACCGTTTACACCCCGAAAAACCCCCTAAATACACACGAGCCGTCCTCGAAACCCTGGCCATCATTGCCT
The DNA here is from genome assembly GCA_015657605.1 of Limnohabitans sp. Classification (GTDB taxonomy): domain Bacteria; phylum Pseudomonadota; class Gammaproteobacteria; order Burkholderiales; family Burkholderiaceae_C; genus Limnohabitans_A. Next base: position 6,640 of record JACDQO010000469.1, read on the forward strand.
ACCGCCA
>JACDQO010000470.1 GCA_015657605.1 Limnohabitans sp.
CCGTTTGCAACACCCGAGATCACCACACCCGATCGCAAAGCGTTGGGGCCCACCAGAGGCAGTTTGAAGCTTTCAGCCAGTTCGGCGGACAGGTCTTGCGGTTCTACCCCGATCCAACCGCGAATCACCTTGCCGTTTTTCAGCAGGTCTTGCATCACCTGTTTGGCCGTCGAAATCGGGATGGCAAAGCCAATGCCCATGCTGCCACCCGAGCGGGAATAGATCGCGGTGTTGATGCCCATCAGGTGACCATTCACATCGACCAAGGCCCCGCCTGAGTTGCCGGGGTTGATGGCGGCGTCGGTTTGGATGAAGTTTTCAAAGGTGTTGATGCCCAGTTGGCTGCGGCCCAAAGCGCTGACGATGCCCGAGGTCACGGTTTGACCGACACCAAAGGGGTTGCCAATGGCCAGCACCACATCGCCCACTTGCATGTCCTGTGTCTGGCCCAAGACGATCACGGGCAAGTTGGTCAGCGGGATTTTCAGCAGCGCCAAGTCGGTGTCGGGGTCGGTGCCAATGACTTTGGCCATGGCTTTGCGCCCGTCGCTGAGCACCACCTCGATGTCGTCTGCGTCTTCGATGACGTGGTTGTTGGTCAGGATGTGACCCTCGGGGCTGACGATGACGCCGCTGCCCAAACCGGCGGGGTTTTGCTCGTCTGGCTCGCCATAGAAAAACCGGAACCAAGGGTCTTGACCATGCGGGTTGTTGTTTTTGCCTTTGCTGGTGTTGATGCTCACCACGGCTGGCGATGTTTTGCGCGGGCGCTCAAACTGCCCACCGGACGGCTGCCACTGGCCGCAGGCGGGGCTTGCAACAAGGTCATGCCCGTCAGGGAGGCCTGGGTGCCGCGCAACCATTCGGGCTGCAAGGTGGCCACCACGAACCAAATGGCCAACAAAACGGTGACCCATTGTGAAAATAAAGACCAAATTCGTTTCATGGTTGCAGATTGTCCTTGATTCGATCGCATCGCAGGGCTTGGGCGCTGAATCACCGATTCCTGTCTTGGTGTTTGCGACCTGAGCCACAATCTCAAGCCATGACCGATGCCAAAACTCTGGGCCAAGCTTTGGATGCTTTGCTTCAACCTGAAAAATTCCGCGACTACGGCCCCAACGGCTTGCAGGTCGAGGGGGACCGTGCGGTCAAACGCTTGGTGAGCGGCGTGACTGCCAGCCGGGCTTTGATCGAGGCAGCCATCGCCGCCAATGCCGATGCCATCTTGGTGCACCATGGCTTGTTCTGGCGTGGCCAAGATGGGCGCGTCACGGGTTGGATGCGCGAAAGGCTGCGCTTGTTGCTGGCCCATGGCATCCATCTTTTGCCTACCACCTGCCGCTGGATGCGCATGCCGAACTGGGCAACAACGCCCAGTTGGGCCGTTTGCTCGGCTTCACGTCTGAGGGCCGGTTTGGTGAGCAAGACCTCGGCTTTGTCGGTGCGCCCGTGGTCTCGTGGTCAAGTGCACAAGATTTGGCCGACCATGTGGCCGGTGTTTTGGGAAGGCATGTCACTTGCGTGGGCGATGTCGGCCGAGTGGTTCGCCGTGTTGCATGGTGCACGGGTGGTGCTCAAGGCTATTTTGAGGCTGCGATTGCACAGGGCGTGGACGTATTTTTGACCGGTGAAATCTCCGAGCCTCAAGCCCATTTGGCACGCGAAACAGGGGTCGCGTTTTTGGCGTGTGGCCACCATGCCTCAGAGCGTTACGGCGCGCCTGCGGTGGGAGCCCAGTGTGGCCCAATTGCTGGGCATCGATCACCAATTCATCGAGATCGACAACCCGGCCTGATGGGTAATGTGCTGTATGAATTTGCCTGAATTGACCTTGCCCATCGCCATCACACCCGGTGACCCGTGTGGCATCGGCCCTGAAATCATTGCCAAGGCTTGGAGCACCGCGCCTGAACTGACGCGGGGTTGTTTTGTGGCAGGCGATGTGGGCCTGATGCGCCGTGCCATGGCTTTGGTGCAAGGGGCACCTTGTTTTCCGGTCTGCGAGATCGAGTCTCCGGCACAAGCCTTGGCTTTACCGCCCCGTTGTTTGCCGGTGTTGCAGGTGGTGCCTTTGGCGCCCGCATTGCCTTGGGGGCAGATCGATGCCCGAGCAGGCCGCTTGGCGGGGGAAGCCGTGTTGTGGGGCCAGCCGTGCGGCCTTGCGCGGCGAGGTGTCGGCCGTGGTCACCGCCCCTTTGAACAAAGAGGCTTTGCACGCCGCAGGTGCTCCCTATGACCAGTACCCGGGGCACACCGAATTGCTGCAGGCCGAGTCGGCCCGGCATGCCGGGGTGACGTTGGCGCAAATGCCGGTTCGCATGATGCTGGCCAATGATGAATTGCGTGTTGTGCTGGTCAGCATCCATTTGTCTATGCGTGAGGCTTTGGAGGCCATCACCTTTGACCGGGTGTCGGAGACCTTGCGGATCACGCACCATGCGCTCACGCCTTTACTGGGTCGAAAGCCGCGCATCGCTTTGGCAGGCCTGACCGCATGCGGTGACGGGGGATGCAGGGCAGACG